>PKXS01000048.1 GCA_003132425.1 Gammaproteobacteria bacterium
TGCTCGTCCAGGGAAAGCATCGTTTCTACAGTCTGGAAGGGCCCGACGTGGCCAGCGCGCTGGAAGGGCTGAGCGTTCTCGCCAGCGGTTCGCGCGACAAGTTCGTGCCGAACACGCCAAGCCGGCTACGCGCCGCGCGGACTTGCTACGATCACATGGCGGGTCAGTTGGCCGTCTCGCTACACGATCGTTTTCACAAACTGGGATGGCTGGCCATCGGCGCGACGAAGGACAACTCTTATGAGCTGACCGATGCAGGTGCGAAGGCGTTTGCACAAGTCGGTATTGACGTCGACACTACCCGGGCGCTGCGCCGTCGTTTTGCCTGTGCATGTGTCGACTGGAGCGAGCGGCGCCCCCACGTCGGCGGAGCACTCGGTGCCGCCCTTTTAAAGGTTGCGCTAAAGAGAAAGTGGGTATTTCAGGATCTCGACAGTCGTGCGCTGAGCGTTACCCGCGGCGGCCGACGAGAGATGCTGGCCAGATTCGGCCTCCCTATCTGACGGCGGCAATCCTTGCAGCCCACCTGATTTCATGATCAAGCTCCTATCGCGCCTGCCCATGGCCGCGCTGTACGCATTGTCGAGTTTTCTGTACTTACTTGCTTTTTACGTCGCGCGGCATCGGCGCCACGTGATTCGCGAGCAGCTCGAGACGGTGTTTCCTCCTATGAGCGACGCCGATCGGACCGTCATTCACAAGCGATTTCTCAAAAACTTCTGCGACGTGATGGTCGAGGTACTGAAGTCGGTGTCGATGACCGAGGCGCAAATGCGCGCGCACGTGAAGATTCTCAATGTGCAATCGGCGCACGATTATCTTGGCGCCGGGCAATCGGTCATGCTCGTCACCTCGCATCTATGCAATTGGGAATGGCTGTTGCATGGAGTCGCCTTGCATTTGGGCTACCCGGTCGATGCCGCGTACAAACCTCTTCACGATCCATGGGCCGAGCGCTTGATGCTGAAAGTCCGGTCCCGGTTTGGCGCCCGGCTGGTGCCCGCCAAAGACCTACTCGCCGACTTTTTGCGCCGCCGCGGCATCGTGCGCGCGGTCGCCATGAACGCCGATCAGGCGCCGGTCTCGACTGACAAGCGCTATTGGACGCGATTCTTGGGCCAAGACACGGCGTTCTATATCGGCGCGGAGCAAATCGCGCGCGCGATGCGCCTGCCGGTCCTGTACGTGGTGATGCGCCGCGTTCATCGCGGCTACTATGAGGTTGAACTGCGGCCCCTATGGGATGGACGAGAGGCGGCCGAACCGAATCAAATTACCGAACGCTACGCGCGCGCATGCGAAATCGACGTGCTCAAAAGCCCCGCCGATTGGCTGTGGTCGTATCGTCGATGGCGCTTGAAAAAACCTCTGTACGGTGCCGATTGACCGCGGATTCGGCGGCTCAGGTCGCCGATTTGCGCAGCTTTCCCTCCAGGTGACCGGCCAACTGCGCTATCGTCGGGTGATCGAACAGCTCGGTCAGATCGATCAGGCCGGGATAATCACGGTCGATGTTCTCATGAATTTCGATGAGCTTGAGCGAGCTGGCGCCGATCTCGAATAAGTTGTCGTCGACGCCGATCCTCTTTCCCGGCAATGCCGCTTCGCAGATCGCCTGCAAACGCGTCTCCAGGTCGGAGCCGGACACATGAGCCGGACCACTCTGTGCGTCGCGCAAGGTTCGCAGGGCCGCAAGATCCGCATCGAATTCGCCGTCCCTGTGCGCCTGCTCCAACAAATGCCGCTGCACCTTACCGCTGGTGGTTTTCGGGATGCGTTTGACCGGAACGACTTGCGCGACCTCGAGGCCTGTGTGCTCGTTGATCAGACGGCTGACTGCGGCCGCGGTCGGCAGAAACTCGGCGATATCGCCGCGATGGAGCACGAAGACCACCAGCTCTTCGCCCTGCGTCCCCGGTTTAGCGACGCCCGCGGCGGCTATTTTATTCAGATCCAGTCCCGGCGCGCGTTGCGCAATGTTCTCCAAATCGTAGGGATAGTAGTTCTGGCCGTTGATGAAAATGATTTCCTTGCTGCGGCCGGCGATGTAGAGCGCGCCCTCGTGCAGTACCCCGAGATCGCCGGTGTCGACCCAGCCGTCGGCGTCAATGGCGAGCGCGGTCGCCTCCGGGTCGCCGAAATAGCCGCGCGTGACGCTTGCGCCCCGGATCAGGATGTGTCCGACCTGGCCGTCGGGCACATTTGCGCGGCCGTCGTCTGCGATGCGCAGTTCGGTGTTGGGCACCACTTGTCCGACGCAAATCAATTCGAGCACATCGCGCGGGTTGCTCGGGTTCAGTTCGATGGCGGTGCCGACCGCCAACTTGTGCCTGTTGACGCGGATCCACCGGTAATCCGTGCCGGGCGTGGGAAAGGTGACTGCCAGGCAGGCCTCTGCCAAGCCATACACGGGATACATGGCGCTGTGCTTTAGTCCCGTGTAGGCCAGCGACCGCATGAATTCATTGCAAAGCTCCACCGAGATCGGCTCGGCACCGTTGTAAATCGCGCGGATGCTCGACAGATCGACGTTCTCCAGCCGGCGGTCGCCCAATACCTTGAGAAAGTGCCGAAAGCCGAAATTCGGGGAACAGGTAAGAGTGACGCGCTTCTTCGCCGCCACTTGCAGCCACAGCAACGGGCGCCGCACGAACAGGTCGGTGGGCATCAAGTTGATGTGCGAACGATTGACGAACTGAATCAGATATAAACCGATCAACCCCATGTCGTGGGTCAGCGGCATCCAGCTCAATGTCACATCCTGGTCGTTGTACTTGCCGACGGCGGTCGCGCCCGCCGTATTGGCGATCAAATTGCCGTGCGTGAGCATGACGCCCTTTGGTTCGCTGGTCGAGCCGGAGGAGAACTGAATGAACGCCAGGTCTTGCGGAGCGGGGCGGTGCAGTTCCCCCGGGCGCGAAATATCGGTGATCGACTCGACCAGGAAGCTGCGCGCTTTCAGTTCGGCGAACAAAGCCTGCTCGCCGACCTGGACCGCCAGGGCCTGCAGCCGCTCCAGATTCTTGGCGTCCGTGTAAAGCAGAGGCTTGCCGAGCTTACGCGCCACGCGCAGCAACTTATGCCGATGCTCGTCGCTGATACCCACGGCGAGCGGCACCGGCACGATGCCGCCGCATATCGCCGCCCAAAAGCCATCGAGAAACTGCTCGTTATTGTTCAGGAAAATGATCAGCTTATCGCCGCGCCGCGCGCCCATGGCCTGGAGGTGGTGGAGAATTCCCAGCGCTCTGGTGTAGATCTCGCCGTAATGCACTCGGCGCTCGGTATTCTCTCCATCGACGTAAGTGACCGCGCGATCGACGCTGCGGTTCATTTCGAAAATGTCGACCAAAGTCGTATAAGTCATCGTGCCTCTACCGTCATCATGAGATTGGAGCGAGGGCGAAGATTGATTTGCGCCTCGAGTTCAATGGGTTCTGCGCTCGCGCGCGCCAAGCGAAAGCGGCGCGACATGTGCTGCACGTGGACCAGCATCTCGAACATGGCGATATTCTCGCCGATGCAATGCCTGGGACCGACGGCGAAGGGGATGTAGGAAAATCGGTGCCGTTCCTCCGCGTCGGCGGCGGCAAAACGCTCGGGCTTGAAATCTTCCGGATCGTTCCAATAGGCCGGGTGCCGGTGCAGCAAGTAGGGGCTGATGAATACATCGGTGCGCGAGGCGATGGGGAAGCCGCCGAGTTCGTCGGCCTCCAGAGTGCGGCGCGTGATGAGCCAGCCTGGTGGGTACAGGCGCAGCGCTTCCTGCACCACTTGATGCGTGAACGTCAGAGACTCCGCGGCGTCCAGTGCGAGAGTGTCGCCGGCGGTGGCATCGGCTTCGGATTGCAGTTGCGCGGCGGCGGCGGGGTGCTGGCTGATCAGATACCAGGTCCAGGTGAGCGCCGCGGCCGTCGTCTCGTGACCGGCGACGATCAGCGTCAGGATCTCGTCGATGAGTTCCTTGTCGCTCATCGCATCGCCGCTGTCGCGATCGCGCGCGGCCATGAGCATGCTCAAAAAGTCGAAGTGCTCCTCCGGTTCGCGCCGCCGCCGTTCGATCAGCTCGGCGACCAGTTTCGTCAAGGATCGAAAGCGAAACGCGAATTTGAGGTCGCGGTTTTGCTCCTTGGCGACGACTTCGAACGGATTGGCGCCGAATTGCCGCTCTAGGCGCGCCAGATCGGTGCCGAATATGGAGCGCAGAACGATCTCAAGGGTGAGCTCGCTGACATCGTCGGTGAGATTGACGACTTCGGCGCGCGCCGCTTTCGCCGCCCAGCGCTCGGCGAATTTCTCGTTGACCTCGTGAATCAAATCGCGAAATTGGTCTATGACGCGACGATGGAAGGATGGCTGCATCATGCGCCGCTGGCGGCGCCAAAAGTCGCCCTCACTGGTCATGATGCCGTTGCCGAGCAGAATCTTGACCCGATCGATGCCTTCGCCCTTGGTGTAATTGCGATGGTTGGACAGCAGCACCCGCTTGATGTCGTCCGGGTGGTTGATGACATAGTTGTACACGCCGCGGGCGGGGGCAAACACGCGATAGATATCGCCGAAGCGCGCGAAATACTCGCGCAGTCGCGCGAGCGACTCATCGCTCCCGCCGAGGTCGAATCCTTCGGCCGGCCCCGGGGGTAGTGGGCTAGTCTGCATTCCGCCATTGTACGAGAATGCGAGCCGTGGAAAAAAAACCTGATGACGGCGGCCTCCGCAACACGATCTACGAACAGCAGACCCGCTCGGGCAGGCGCCTGACGCCCGCCCGGCGGCTGTTGTACACGGCCCTGGTGCCGGTCGGGCTGTGGCTGGTGCATGTGGTATGGGGCTGGTCCAAGGTAGTACGTGTGATCGGCACCGAGCATATCGCGGCGTCGCTGACGCGAGCCTCGTCTTTCATCCCGGTCTACTGGCATCAGCATCAACTGTACTGCATCAGACACCTGCTGGAGCAGCGCCGCGCGGGCGTCAAATTGGGATTCTTGATCAGCCCGTCGGTCGACGGCGAACTCGGGGCGATGCTGGTGCGGCGCGTGGGCGCCACGGTCATTCGCGGCTCCTCCACTCACACCGGAGCACGAGCGTTGCGCGATTACTATCAGGCGCTCACACAAGAAGGCGTGTCGCCGGCGATCACTGCCGACGGCCCGCGTGGGCCGCCTTGGAAATTCAAGCCGGGGGCCGTGCTCTTGGCGCAGCTCTCGCAGCGGCCGATGATTCCGATGGCGTACGCCGCCTCGCGCGCCTGGAAGATCAAATGGGACCGCTTCGTCATCCCATGGCCCTTATCACGAATCGCGATCGCGATCGGCGAACCGGTGTATGTCGCAAAGGGTTTGAACGCGGCGGGTTTGGAGCGCCTGCAGCTGGAGATGGAAACGCGGCTGAAGGCCTTGTTCGTGCAGGCCGCGGCCGCCATTTAACGAAGTATTGGTGAGCAGACCACCTCCCGTCGCTTCTTCGCCCAAGTCCGGCAGTCGATTCCGCCAGCAAGGCCCAACAATACAATCGCTTAGCTTGTATTCCTGACAAGTTATGCGAGAATCCGGCTGCAGGTGCCACGGGATGGATCTAAAGGAACTGTGTGACGCATTCGATTTTGAGCGTAGATCGAGTGGCAAACTGTTGATCGGTAACCCCAACATTACCTCTGGGACCCCTCAAGGCGCATGGCGATAGTACCCACCGATCTAGGGCCCCCGGACTTAACTGCCTCGGATGTACTAGCGCCCCAATCCTGGGCTAGACGCGGTGCGCGGCCCGCAGTCGGCCTTGACGTGATCTGCACCAAAATTGCCGTGGACTTCCAGACGATGACCGCGGCCACGGCGGTCAATTGCATTGGCGCGAATCTCGAACTGCTGCGCGAAGCGACGCGCGCGGATACCGCGTTTCATATCGGTCTCGATGCCGAGTCGGGAACCTTTACGCAGATCCTGGTCGCGAGGGGCCTGCTTGCGACCGGCAACCCGGAACAGTTGAGCGGGCAGTCCATGGATGTGCTGCCTTGGCTGCGCTCGCGCCTCGCTCCGCTGAGGGTCTCGGAGCTGCGCGATACCGCCAAGCCGCGCAACGGCCAAGCCGACGATGCAGCCCTGTGGTGCGACTTGGGGATCGGCTCGGTGTTGATAATCGGATACTTTATCGAAGGTCGGGCCGCCGGCCTGTTGGCGATCGCCGGCGCGCGCCCGCGCGATAACTGGGATGTGCAGCTGCACCTGTTGATGAAGCTGGTCGGCAGCTGCCTCGCCACCGGACTCGAGCGCATCGAGATTCAGCGGCATTTGCGCGATCTGGAAGAGCGCAACGAGCTGGCTTTGTACAGCGCGAACGATGGACTTTGGGATTTCGACACGCTCAACAATCGCGTCTATCTGTCGCCGCGCTGGAAAACCATGCTGGGCTACGACGAATCCCACGTGGGCCACACACCCGACTGGCGGACCTTGGTGCACTCGGACGACATGTCGCGCGTGCAGGCCGCCATTCGCGATCACGTGGCGGGCAAGACGCCGATCTTCGAAAGCTTGCATCGCATGCGTCATGCGACCGGCGAGTGGCGCTGGGTCATCAGCCGCGCCAAAGCCAAGGTCGACAACAAGGGGCGATTGTTGCGCTTGGTCGGCGTCGAGCTCGACATCACCGAGCGCAAGCTGTACGAGGAGGCGCTGTTTCGAGAGAAGGAGAGCGCGCAAATCACTCTGCAAAGCATCGGAGACGGGGTCATCACCACCGATGCCAAGGGCGTGATCGACTACGTGAATCCGGTCGCCGAGGCGCTGACGGGGTGGCGCCTCGAGGACAGCCAGGGCCGCGCCATCGAGGAGATCTTCCGCGCCTTTCACGAGGAAACCTGCGAGCCGCTGGAGAATCCGCTGGCGGTGGCGATCCGGCGGACCCGATCGATCAAGTCGGTGCGGCCGATGCTGCTGATTCGCCGCGACGGCAACGAGATCTACGTCGAAAGCACGGCATCGCCCATTCGCGACGGCAGCGGCGCGGTATCCGGCGGCGTGCTGGTATTCCACGATGTCAGTGAGGCGCGCGAGCTCAACCGGCGCTTGAGCTATCACGCGAGCCACGACGTTCTCACGGGCTTGGTGAACCGCCGGGAATTCGAAAACCGCATGGAGCGGGCCTTGAAGAGCGCCAAGGCGCGCGAGACCTCTTACGCGCTGTGCTGCCTGGACTTGGACCAGTTCAAGATCGTCAACGACACCTGCGGCCACAGCGCCGGCGATGCCTTGTTGGGACAGGTGGGTGGCCTGCTGAAGTCCAAGGTTCGTTGGCGCGATACGCTGGCGCGTTTGGGCGGCGATGAGTTCGGCATTCTCCTGGAGAGCTGTTCATTGGACGAGGCCATGCGAACGGCAGAGGCGTTGCGCGAGGCGGTGAAAAATTTCAAATTCACGTGGGAGGAACGCACGTTCCGTCTGGGCGCAAGTATCGGCGTCGTACCCATTTCAGCCGACAATGCCGACGTGGCATCGGTCTTGAGCGCAGCCGATAGCGCTTGCCAGGCGGCGAAAGAGGCGGGCCGCAATCGGGTGCACAGCTTCGAGGAAAACGATATCGATCTAATGCGCCGGCGCCGCGAGATGCAATGGGCCGCGCGAATCAACAACGCGTTGGAGGAGGGGCGCTTCGAGTTGTTCAGGCAGACCATTCTGCCGCTGCAGCAGCCCGAGACCGGCTCTCACTACGAGCTGCTGCTGCGCATGCGCGACGAGGCCGGCAAGGTGGTCTCGCCGGATAACTTCATGACGGCCGCCGAGCGCTACGGCATCACCCCCAGCATCGATCGCTGGGTGATCGAAAACGCATTTCGCTGGCTGGTGTCCGAGGCCGACGAGCGTGAGAAACTCTGCATGTGCTCGATTAATCTGTCGGGACAGAGCTTGGGCGACGATAAATTCCTGCCGTATGTGATCGACCAATTCCAACGCAGTGGGTTGGACGCGACGAAGATTTGCTTTGAAATCACCGAGACCGCGGCCATCGCGAGCTTCTCGCAAGCCAATCGGTTCATACAGGCGCTGAAGGAGTTGGGATGCAAATTCGCGCTCGATGACTTCGGCACCGGCTTATCCTCGTTCGGCTATCTGAAGCACTTCCCGGTCGATTTCTTGAAAATCGACGGCAGCTTCGTCAAAGAGATATTGCACGATCCGATCGACCGAGAGATGGTGCGCTCGATCAATGAGATCGGCCATCTGACCGGCAAGCAAACCATCGCCGAATTCGCTGAAAATATGGAAATCGTCAACATGCTGCGCAGCCTCGGCGTCGACTACGCGCAAGGCTACGGCATCTCGCAGCCACAGCGAGTGCTGAAATCCGCCAGCACCGCGTAGGCGCTGCGCCTAAGCCTGCGACTCAAAGCGCATCGACAGGTCCACCGCACGGACGTGTTTCGTCATGCTGCCGACCGAAATATAGTCGACCCCGGTATCCGCGATGGCGCGAATAGTGTCGGCCGTGACGCCGCCCGAGGCCTCGAGCTTTAGCGGCCGCAGGGCCGCTCGGTTGGCGGCGACCGCCTCGCGCATCGCGTCGAGCGAGAAATCGTCGAGCATCGCAATATCGGCGCCCGCCTCGATTGCCTGCCGCAATTCGCTTAAAGACTCGACCTCCACCTCCACGGGGATTTTTGCCGCCAGGCGTTTGGCGCCGGCTACCGCCATTGCGATGGAGCCCGCCGCCACGATGTGATTTTCCTTGATGAGGATGCCGTCGAATAGCCCCATTCGGTGATTATGTCCGCCGCCTACCCGCACCGCGTATTTCTGCGCCGACCGCAATCCGGGAATCGTCTTGCGGGTATCGAGGACGCGGCAGTCCGTGCCCTCGAGCAGCGCCGCATAGGTGTGCGCGGCGGTGGCTGTGCCGGACAGCAGCTGCAAGAAATTCAGCGCCGTGCGCTCCCCCGTGAGCAGCGCGCGGGCGGGGCCGGCGATGTTGAACAGCAGCTGATCGGCGGCGGCGGAAGCGCCCTCTGCCGTCTTCCAGTCGATGCGAACCCTGGAGTCCACCTGCGCGAAACAGGCCTCCACGTAGGGAATGCCGCAGATGACGGCGCTTTCACGGGTGATCACCGCCGCGCGGCCGCTTCGGTTCGCGGGTATGAGCGCGGCGGTCAAATCGCCGGCGCCGATATCCTCGGCGAGCGCCCGCTCGACCTGCTGCGGCAAATCGGCAGGAACTGGAATCGTCAGAGCGGCAGTCCGTGCGACGGTCCGATCATGCACATCAGCATCNNAGGAAATTGATTCGGGAGGCGTACAAGGCGGTTTTGCGCGCTCCGGCCTTCTGCTCCTCCGTTGCCGGTACGATGCCCAACAGCTTCTTTTGATTGGGCCAAATGAGCGCCCAGACATTGAATAACATGATCGTCCCCAGCCACACGCCGATCCCCATGATGACATTGGCGCGCGCTACCGGGTGTTCGAGCAGGCCGAAGGTAAAGGCGTTCACAAAGCGGCCATGGGTTTGCGACAGCAGCCAAGCGCCGGCAATCCAGGTTGCAAGCGCCGACCAGCGAAACCAGCGCAGCGCGAGCGGGGTAATATACTTGTTGACGCCCGCGCCGCCCGGTCCGCCCTTATCCGCGGCAGCGACGGCCATGGCCGGTGTTTGCACCGCATTGAAGTAGTACAGCAGGCCGATCCAGAAGACGCCCGAGACGATGTGCAGCCAGCGGATGAAACTCGCCAGGGTATAGGCATTGAATGTGGCGCCGCCGTCTATCAATGCGGCGATCAACAGCGCAACAACAAAGCCGATAATGAGCGGCCACTTGACTGACAGCAGCGGATTCATAGGTTTCCCCTGTATTTAAGATGGGCCGGGCGCGGATTCTGCGTTGCGCCCGCCTTGAAGAATAGGGGACTAACCCCAATAATTCAACGATGTGCGGGTCGGATCCGGACGCACATGGGTACGCTCAGCGCCGTTATCGTACAATTGAGCCGCTTGCCGAGCCGCAGCGAAGTTTGGAGATCGACGACCATGAACGCAATTGAACGCATCAAGAGCCAACTATCGGGTGCCCCGGTTGTGCTGTACATGAAGGGAACGCCCGATTTCCCGCAATGCGGATTCTCGGCACAGACCGTTGGCGCGCTGCGGGCCTGCAAGGCGCAATTTGCCACCGTGAATATTTTTGAAGATCCGGAAGTGCGCGAGGCGCTCAAGGCGTATTCGAATTGGCCCACGTTCCCGCAGCTCTACGTCAAAGGCGAGCTGATCGGCGGCTGCGACATTACGCTGGAGATGTACAAGAACGGCGAGCTCAAGCAACTGCTTGCGCAAGCCGGCGCCGTCGCGGCCTAGCGGCATACGCGGCCGCTTACGGATCGGAGGGAGTTTCGGACTCGATTTCCAGCGGCCCCATCGCAGCCAGGCGCCGCCGGCTGGCGTCAAACACCCCCTGAAACTGATTGCAGACCGTGCAGAACAGGTCCGCGGTGCGTTCGGCGTCATATGCCGCAGAGTGCGCCGAGGCCGTGTCCCAATCGAGTCCCGCGGCCAAGGTTGCACGCATGAGCACGGTCTGACCGAATGCGACGCCGCCCAGAGTCGCGGTATCGAAACTCGAGAATGGATGAAAAGGGTTGCGTTTGATCTGCGTGCGCAGCACCGCGGCGTTCAAGAAATTCAAATCGAAGAAGGCGTTGTGCCCGACCAAGACGGCGCGAGTGCAATCCGCCGCGCGCACCGCATTGCGCACTTCGCGAAATATGCGCTGCAGAGCGTCTTCTTCCGCGATCGCCGGCCGCAGCGGATGATGAGGATCGATCCCATTCACCGCGAGCGATGCTGGCTCCATGTTGGCGCCGGGAAACGGGGTGACGTGATAGCGGAACGTTTCGCCGCGCGCGAGGCTGCCGTCGCTTCGCAGGTCGATGAGCACCGCGGCGATCTCGAGCAGCGCATCCGTCTGCGGATTGAACCCGCCGGTTTCGACGTCCACCACGACCGGGAGAAAGCCGCGGAATCGCGTCGCGAAGGTAATCGGCGCAATTTGCGTCATGCGATGCCCTTGTCGGCGAGCCGCCATCCGATCGCCTCGCCGCCGCGATACGGCACCAGCGTGCCGTTGCCGAAATCATAAGACTTTGGGGGCACCCAAGGCTCATTGATCAAGGTGATGGTATCGACGTGCCGCGGCAATCCATAGAAGTCGGCGCCAAAATGACTGGCGAAGGATTGTAATCGGTCCAGCCGGCCCGCTTGCTCGAAAACCTCGGCGTACAGCTCGATCCCTGCATGCGCGGTGAACATGCCGGCGCAGCCGCACGAGCTCTCTTTGGCGGCGCGCTCGTGAGGTGCGCTGTCGGTGCCGAGGAAGAAGCGCGGATTGCCGCCGGTGGCCGCGGCCAGCAATGCTTGCCGGTCCCGCTCGCGCTTCAATATCGGCAAGCAATAGTAGTGCGGCCTGATGCCGCCCGAGAAAATCGCGTTGCGATTATGCAATAGATGTTGCGGCGTGATCGTGGCGGCGACGCCCGGTCTTGCGGCCGCGACGAATTCAACCGCGTGCGATGTGGTGATATGTTCGAGCACCACTTTCAGTTTTGGGAACCGCGCGACCAAAGGCGCCAGCACGGAATCGATGAAATGAGTTTCACGGTCGAACACATCGACATCCGCATGCGGTGTTTCGCCGTGCACCAATAAGCGCATTCCCGTTTCCTCCATCCGCGCGAGTGCCGGATAGGCCCGGCTGATGTCGGTGACTCCGGCATTCGAGTGAGTAGTTGCGCCGGCCGGATACAGCTTTACGCCGTATATGAAGCCGCAAGCCGTTGCAAGGGCGATCTCTTGCGGTGAGGTAGCGTCCGTCAGGTAGAGAGTCATCAGCGGGTCGAACCGGGTCCCCGGCGCGAGGGACGCGACAATCCGCTTGCGATAAGCCGCCGCCAGATCGACGCTCGTCACCGCGGGCGAAAGATTGGGCATGACAATGGCTCTGCCGAATCTCTCCGCGGTGAATCTCACCACTGAGGCGAGCGCCGCGCCGTCGCGCAGATGCACGTGCCAATCGTCGGGCCGCTGAATGCTCAGCGATGTCATTCGGCGGCGCGCTTCGGCGGCCATCCCCGGCGCAGCAACTCGAGCGTATACCGCACGCCGAACCCGGTGATTTCGCTGCCGATATGTGCAAGGCCGCCGTGGCGCGAGCCGGCCGACAGATCGAGGTGCAGCCAGGCAATTCCCTTGGGCACGAAGCGATTCAAGAATCGCGCCGCCAGAATGTGGTCCCCTTTGCCCTCAGGGGTGCACTGCAGAACATCGGCCACGGCGCTTTCCAGGTCGGTATCGAAATCGGCATCCATGGGGAAACACCAAACGCGCTCGCCGCTGCTCACCCCGGCCGCCTCGATGAGATCGCGCGCCGCAGGCCGGTTGGTGAAAGCGCCGCTGTAGCGCTCGGTGAGCGCATGGATGCAGGCGCCGGTCAGGGTGGCATAGTCGATGATCGCCCGCGGCTTTCTGCTCGCCGCGAGGCTCAGCGCATCCGCCAGCACCATGCGTCCTTCCGCATCCGTGTGGATCACTTGGATCGTCGTGCCGTTAAGGGCGCGGACGACATCCTGCGGCTTATAGGCCAGCGGACCGGTGCGGTTTTCGGTGATCGCCAGCCAACAATCCACCGGCAGAGGCGAGCGCAGCGCGTGCAGCGCGTGCAGGCTCCCGACCGCGACGGCGCTGCCTTCCATGTCGATGTGCATGTCGAGCATGCCTTTGTGCGCCTTCAAATTGGTGCCGCCGGTATCAAAACACACGCCCTTGCCGACCAGACTGACGGCGGGTGCCGCCGCACCGCGCGGCCGATAGGACAGATGCACGATGCCCGCGTCGCGCGCGGCATTACCGCGCGCCACGGCGAGAAAGGCGCCCGCACCGAGCCGCTTGAGCTGGCGCTCTCCGTAGAATTTAAATTTAAGGTGTAGGGCCCGCGCCAAGTCCTTGAGCAAGCGGCGATATCCGCCGGCGTCGAGGCGATTGGGCGGCAACGCCGTAAGCCAGCGTGCGAGATTATTGCCGGCCGCCGTCGCGAGCGTGAGCTCGAGGTCGGAGGGTCTCCTCCCCGACCTTAGGTCGATGCGCGCGAGCCGATCGCGTGCGTTCACGCGGCTTTTGAACGAGGCGAAGCGAAATGCCGCGGCCTGGAGCGCGGCAACGGTTGCCATGAGCGCGGCGCCGGCGGCCCGCTCCTCGCAACCGTGCTGCCAAAGCAGCAGCGACCGCGGATCGCCGTCCAAGGCGCAGCGTGCGACTTTGCCGGCAGTTTGCAGCCGCTCGAACGTGCCGGACTCGGCGGCCACCAGCGCCACGATCAACAGTGTCTCGGCTCGCTTTCCGACTCTAAGGTGCAGCGTATCGCCGGCTTTGCGCGCCTTGCGCCGGTAAAGGTCCCGCAGCAGGGCGCCGTGCGGCAGGGCCTTCCAATCGCTCGGCGCCGGTATCGCCGGCAATAGAACAATGGCGCTAGCGTAGCGGGTGAGCGTCGAATCGGTGGGTCGCGCCGTGATTTGGCGCACGGGCACTGCCAGCGAACCTAAGGGCAAGCGAGTCGGCATATCGTTAAACCGCAAGCTGATCCCTTGCTTGACCGTGAAAAACCAAACCCCGAAGATAGCGCCATCGGTACCGTAATGGCAGTTCGCGCAGAGGCGCTGTAACGTGCCTGCCATCTTAACAGGACACGTGGGCATGTGCATGTACGCATGCCCGTTTGGAAAGAGTTCGCTCAAGGTTTCTCTATGACGCAACAATCCCCGTTCGAAGATGTCGATCCCATCGAGACGCAAGAGTGGCTCGAGTCGATTGACTCGGTCATGCGCGCGCAAGGCGCTCAGCGTGCGCAGTTCCTGCTTGAAAAATTGGTGGACTTTACGCGCCGTTCCGGCGCGTATTTGCCCTTCAAACCCAACACGGCCTATCTGAATACGATTTCGAAGGCGCAGGAGCCGGACTATCCCGGCGATCGATCCTTGGAGCGGCGCAACGAGGCGTACATCCGCTGGAACGCCATGGCCATGGTCGTCCAAGCCAATCGCTTGAATGCAGAATACGGCGGTCATATCGCGAGCTACGCATCGGCCGCGACGCTGTACGAGGTCGGATTCAATCACTTTTGGCGGGCCCACAGCAATGCGCACCCGGGAGACATGATATTCATACAAGGACATTCCAGTCCCGGCATCTACGCGCGCGCGTACCTCGAAGGGCGTTTGGACGAAAGCAAGCTGCTGCGCTTCCGGCGAGAAGTGGAGGGGGGCGGCTTATCCTCCTATCCGCACCCCTGGCTGATGCCGGATTTCTGGCAGTTTCCGACGGTGTCGATGGGATTGGGTCCGATGACCGCGATTTTTCAAGCGCGATTCGTCCGCTACCTGGAGCATCGCGGCATCGTTCCGGCATCCGATCGGAAAGTCTGGGCGTTTCTGGGCGACGGTGAAATGGACGAGCCGGAGTCGATGGGCGCGTTGACGATGCCCGTGCGCGAGAAACTCGACAACTTGATATTCGTCATCAATTGCAACTTGCAGCGGCTCGACGGCCCGGTGCGCGGCAACGGCAAGATCATTCAAGAGCTCGAGGCGGCCTTCCTCGGCGCCGGTTGGAATGTCATCAAGGTGTTGTGGGGTTCGCGCTGGGATCCGTTGCTCGCCCGCGATCATAGCGGCCTGCTCAAGCGCCTGATGGAAGAGTGCGTGGACGGCGAGTATCAGAATTTCAAATCCAAGGGCGGCGCCTATACGCGCGAGTACTTCTTCGGCAAGTACCCCGAATTGAAGGAAATGGTCGCCAATATGTCCGATGAGGAGATTTGGCGCCTGAATCGCGGCGGCCACGATCCGCAGAAGGTACACGCGGCGTACGCCTCCGCCGTGGCGCACAAGGGGGCGCCGACCGTGATTTTGGCGAAAACCATCAAGGGTTACGGACTCGGCAAGTCGGGCGAGGGGCTGAATTCGGCACATCAACAGAAAAAGCTCATGGACGATTCTCTCAGGGACTTTCGCGACCGCTTCAATATCCCGATTTCCGACGAGGAGATCGCCGGCCTGTCATTCAGGAAGCCGGCGGAAGACAGCGAAGAGATGCGCTATCTGAAGGAGCGCCGCGCGCTGCTCGGCGGCTATCTTCCCGCGCGTAATTCGTCGGCGCCTCCCCTGGTCGTGCCGCCGCTGGAAGCCTTCAGCGCGCTGCTGGGAGGCAGCAACGATCGCGAGATTTCCACCACCATGGCGCTGGTGCGGATTCTGACCACGTTGGTCAAGGACAAGAATGTCGGCAAGCACATCGTTCCGATCATACCGGACGAGGCGCGCACTTTCGGAATGGAAGGCATGTTTCGCCAGATAGGCATCTATTCGTCGGTGGGGCAGCTGTACACGCCGCAGGATGCCGATCAGCTCATGTTTTACCGCGAGGACAAACAGGGTCAGATCCTCGAGGAAGGCATCAACGAGGCCGGCAGCCTGTGCTCGTGGCTGGCCGCCGCCACCGCGTACTCGAACCATGGCGTGAGCATGGTGCCGTTCTACGTATATTATTCGATGTTCGGTTTTCAGCGCGTCGGCGATTTCATGTGGGCGGCGGGCGACAGCCAAGCTCGAGGATTCCTGGTCGGCGGCACGGCCGGACGCACGACGCTCGCCGGGGAAGGCTTACAGCATCAGGACGGGCACAGCCAACTGGTCATGACGGCCATCCCGAACTGCGTGGCCTACGATCCCACCTACGCATACGAACTCGCGGTGATCGTGCAGGACGGCATGCGCCGAATGTATCAGGAACAGGAAAATGTCTTCTACTACATCACATGCATGAACGAGAACTACGTGCATCCGGCCATGCCGGCCGGCGTCGCGCAGGGCATTTTGAACGGCATGTACCTGCTGCAAATCGGCGGCCGGGGCAAGGTTCGGGCGACGCTATTCGGCTCGGGAACCATTTTACGCGAGGTGATCGCGGCGGCCGATCTGTTGGAGAAGAACTACGGCGTGCCGGCGGACGTCTATTCCGTCACCAGCTTCAGCGAATTGCGCAGGAACGCACTGCAGATCGAGCGATGGAATCTCTTGCATCCGACCGAGCCGCGGCGGCAAACCTACATTCAACAGGCGCTTGGCGAAAACGAAGGTCCGTTCGTTGCCGCCACCGATTACATCAAAACGGTGGCGGATCAGATTCGCCAGTGGGTTCCGGGTCAATATGCGGTGCTGGGCACGGACGGCTTCGGCCGCAGCGATTCGCGCGCCGAATTGCGCCGATTCTTCGAAGTGGACCGGCACTACGTCGTGATCGCCGCGCTCAAAGCGCTGGCCAATGAGGGAAAGATAGACGTGAAGACGGTCACCCAGGCCATGCAGGCCTTTGGAATCGATCCCGAGAAACCCAATCCCGTGTCGGTCTAGGCGAACATCGTGGCAACCGCAATCGAAATCTTGGTTCCGGACATCGGCGGCTTCAAGGACGTCGCCGTCATCGAGGTGTTGGTCAAGGACGGACAGCAGATCGATAAAGAGGCGCCGCTGATTACGCTTGAAACGGAAAAGGCGACCATGGACGTGCCGTCGCCCGCGGCGGGGCGAATTGCGCAAGTCAAGCTCAAATCGGGCGATAAGGTCTCCGAGGGCTCCTTGATATTGCTGCTCGAAGCGGCCGCCGGCGCAGAGCCCGTCGTGGCCGCGCCCAAAGCGGCCACGCCCCCGCCGACTCCGGCGGCACCGACCTCGGCACCGGCTTCGGCACCGGCCTCGGCGCCGGTGAAGGCGCCGGCGACGCCGACCGCGGCCGCCGAAGCCGCTCCCACTGCGCGCGCCGCGGCGGGGATCGATGAGCAGGCATTTTCCAAAGCCTACGCGAGCCCGTCGGTGCGCAAATTCGCGCGCGAGTTGGGTGCCGATCTGGGCAGCGTCAAGGGCACTGGAATTAAGGGCCGCATCACCCCGGATGACGTGAAGGCGCACGTGAAAAAGCTGCTGGCGACGCCGGCCGCGCCGGTGTCGGCGCTGCCCAAGGTAGCTTCAGTGGACTTCGCGCAGTTCGGCCCGATCGAAGTCAAGCCGCTATCCCGGATACAGCGGATTTCGGGGGCGCGGCTGCAGGCAAGCTGGATCAATCTCCCGCATGTCACGCAGCATGAGGACGCGGATATCACCGAACTGGAGGCCGCACGGACGGCGTTAAAGAGCAAGGCGTCACAGGAGGGCGTTCGCCTCACGCCGCTGGCATTCATTGTCAGAGCCTGCATCTTAGCCTTGAAGGAGTTTCCTCGCTTCAATGCCTCGTTGGATGCGACGGGCGAGAACCTGGTTTTCAAGAAGTACTTCAATATCGGCTTCGCGGCCGATACGCCCAACGGGCTGGTGGTGCCGGTCATTGCAAATGCCGATCGCTTCAACTTATTTGGGATCGCGCACGCTCTGGCGGAGTTCTCCGAATTGGCGCGAGCCGGCAAATTGAAGGCCGCGCAGATGCAGGGCGGAACATTTACGGTCTCCAGCCTCGGCGGGATCGGCGGCACGGCTTTTACGCCGATCATCAATGCGCCGGAAGTCGCGATTCTCGGGGTGTCCAAATCCAGCCAAAAGCCGGTGTACGACAAGGGCGCTTTCGTGCCGCGGTTGATGCTGCCTTTGTCGCTGTCCTACGATCATCGCGTGATCGACGGCGCCGAGGCGGCGCGCTTCGTGGTATTTCTGAGCAAGGCCTTGAGCGATGTAAAGGCGTTGTTATGAGCAGCGTCGAGGTACGGGTACCCGACTTCGGCGACTCGAAAGGAGTCACGGTCCTCGAGGTGCTGATTGCGACGGGAGCGCAGATTCGCGTGGATGATCCGCTCATCACTCTCGAGAGTGAGAAAGCCTCCATGGACGTGCCCTCGCCGGTAGCCGGCCTCATCGAGTCGATCCACGTCAAGAAAGGCGATGAGGTGGCCGCCGGCGCGATGATCGCAACCGTCAGCGTGACCGAGACCGCAGCATCCTCCGCCGCAACGCCGCCGGCAGCCGCAACGCCACCGGCACCCGCGCCGCCGCCGGCACCTGCAACGTCGCCGGCACCCGAAACGCCACCAGCACCCGCAACGTCGCCGGCACCCGAAACGCCACCAGCACCCGCGCCGCCACCGGCACCCGCAACGCCACCGGCACCCGCAACGCCACCGGCACCCGCGCCGTCGCCGGCACCCGCAACGTCGTCGACCGGCGCGCCGCCGGGAGCGCTCGACTTAGTAGTGCTCGGTGCCGGTCCCGGGGGCTATACGGCGGCGTTTCGCGCCGCCGATTTGGGCCTCAACGTGACATTGATCGAGCGCTGGCCCGTGCTTGGCGGAGTCTGCTTGAACGTCGGCTGCATTCCCTCCAAGGCGTTGCTGCACGCGGCGAAGGTCATCGAGGATGCCGAGGACATGGCGGCCTGCGGGATCACGTTCGGGCCGCCGCAAATCGACCGCGAACGCCTAAGAGCATGGAAAAATCGAGTGGTCGGGAAATTGACCGGTGGGCTGACATTGCTCGCCAAGCAGCGCAAGGTAAACGTCGTTCGCGGTGAGGCCAAATTCATCGGACGGTTTTCCTTGCAGCTACAGTCCTCC
Source organism: Gammaproteobacteria bacterium (assembly GCA_003132425.1). Taxonomy (GTDB): domain Bacteria; phylum Pseudomonadota; class Gammaproteobacteria; order Steroidobacterales; family Steroidobacteraceae; genus Bog-1198. Next base: position 18,620 of record PKXS01000048.1, read on the forward strand.
GAGGGTCCGCGACGCCTCGATTTCAAGCAATGCATCATCGCGGCCGGATCCGAATCGGTCCGCTTGCCGGGATTTCCGGACGACCCGCGGGTTTTTGATTCCAGCGGCGCGCTCGAACTGCCGCCAGAGTGTCAGCGCCTCCTGGTGGTCGGCGGCGGCATCATCGGCCTGGAGATGGCCTGCGTGTACGACGCGCTCGGGGCGCAGGTGACAGTCGTCGAACTCAGTGACGGGCTGATGCCGGGTATCGACCGCGATCTGGTGCGCCCGTTGCAGAAGCGGATAGAGAAGCGCTACCAGCGAATCTTGCTCAACACCAAGGTAGCCACGCTCGAATCTCGCCCGGGCGGGCTGCACGCGACATTTGATGGACCGAATACGCCCGAGTCGCAGGAATTCGACCGAGTACTCGTGTCGGTCGGGCGCAGCGCGAACGGCAATGCGATCGATGCGGCTGCGGCCGGCGTCACGGTCGACAAGCGCGGCATCATTGCCGTCGACAAGCAGATGCGCACCAACGTGCCGCATATTTTTGCGATCGGCGACATTGCCGGAGCGCCGATGCTCGCGCACAAGGCGACTCATGAGGCGAAGGTGGCTGCCGAAGTTGCGGCGGGGCATAAGGCCGCGTTCGATGCGCGCTGCATTCCCTCCGTGGCATACACCGATCCGGAGATTGCCTGGGTAGGGGTCAACGAAATCGATGCCAAAGCGCGCGGCCTCGACTACGGAAAGGGCCTGTTCCCTTGGGCGGCCAGCGGTCGCTCGCTCGCCAACAACCGCGATGAAGGTTTCACCAAAATACTGTTCGATAAGCAGAGCCATCGGGTCATCGGCGGCGGAATCGTCGGCACCAGTGCCGGGGAGTTGATTGCCGAGTTGGGGCTCGCCATTGAAATGGGGGCCGACGCTGCGGATGTCGGCTTGACCATCCACGCCCACCCCACACTCTCGGAGACCGTCGCTTTTGCGGCGGAGGCCTTTGAAGGCACCCTGACGGACCTGTACATGCCGAAACGTTAGCGTATCGGCAAGAACGGCGGCTCTACGGGACCGCGATGCAACTCTTGAGGAACGCCGTCTTGTCCGGCCCCAGCAATTTCTTCGCCTTGGCCTCTTTGAGACAGGCGGTGCGCTTGGCATGCTTGGCTGCCGCATCGCTTCCCGCAGTCGCCGGAGCTGCGGCGGCCGGNNGCGCGGCAGCGGCCGGCGCAGGTGCTGGCTGCTGCGCCGTCTGCGCGAATGCGAAACCTCCGGTCAGCGGCAAAAGGCTGCTGAGGCAAAGAACGATCGCCGGAAGCAAGGAACGCATGAGTTTCTCCTGTGATCCTCAAGAGGATAGCGCCGGCGGTTCAATCTGCCGATGGAGCAAGGATGAAGCTTGCTTAACCTTGGTCCGGCTAGGTCTTTGGGGATGCAGAGAGTCGCGCGCGAGCGAGCCTCAGGTAGTGCGCTTCGTCGGGCGGCCGGCCGGCACGCTGCGCTTCCCACAGCGTCT
>PKXS01000008.1 GCA_003132425.1 Gammaproteobacteria bacterium
CGGCGATTGTAAGCGCCGGTCAGCTCATCGGTGATGGATAGAATGAGGCTGCGCTGATTGGCGGCGCGCAAGGAATGCTCGAGGGCAAGAATCCGCCGCCCGGCATTGAGGCGCGCAATTAGCTCGAGCTCGTGCACCGGCTTGACTAAATAGTCGTCGGCTCCCGCTTCAAGGCCCGCGATGACGTGCTCTTTGGCATTGCGCGCGGTCAGAAGTAACGCATACACGTAGCCGTCGAATTTCATGTTGCGCACCGCCTTGCAGAGCGCAAGCCCATCGATCCCCGGCATTTCCCAATCGCTGATCAACATGGGGTAGTAGCGCTGAGACAGCTTCGCCAGAGCCTCGCCGCCATTCCCCACCGCATCGACTTCATAGCCAGCGTTCTTGAGAAAGCGCGTTACCAGCAATCTCGTGACGGGGTCATCCTCCGCGAGCAGGATCGCGGGCGATGCCTCGACTGTGATGGATGTCACAGATGCCGTATCGGACACTAGTGGAGCTCCTTAACCCAGATTCGAATTATCCGGGATGTCGGCGCTTTGTGCGTCGACTGGACTCCACTTTTATAACTTATTGCAACTCACCGTAGTGCCGCGCAGTGCCCAGACCTCAACACCCGTCACTGATTTCGCATTGTTATTGCAATGAATTTCGGAGCGCTGAACCTCGCGAGCGGCTGGGACGCTCACGACCCCGGTTGCGCATCTTCCGAGGAATCCATGCCCTCCCGGCCACCGTACTGGCCGCCGGCTTCGCGGCCGGTAAACCAGTTGACGGCATACTGCACCAGCTGAGTCCCGGTGCTGAGATTCAGCTTGCGCTTGATCCGCTGACGATGCGACTCCACGGTCTTGATGCTCAAGTTCAGCGACAGCGCGGTCTCGCGAGTGCTCATGCCCTTGCCGATCATGTGCAGGATCTGCAGCTCGCGATTGCTCAACCGGTCGATCGGATTGGCCGAGATATACGACCCGCCGGCCGCAAATTTCTGAATCATGTTATTGCCGACGGACTCGGAGACGTAGATTCCACCGTCCAGCACCCTCCGTATCGACACCAAAAACTGCTCGCTGGCAGCCTGTTTCATGATGTAACCGTTCGCGCCGGCGGCCAGCATGCGCTCCGCATAAATCGCCTCGTCATGCATCGACAGGACCAATATCGGCAGCTGCGGGTAATGAGCGCGCACGTCGCGCACCAACTCGATACCATCCCCCTGCTTCAGACTAATGTCCGCGATCACGACGTCCGGATTGAGCTCCTTAATGGCGATACGCGCATCGCGCACCGTCTCCGCCTCACCGCACACCATCAGATCGTCTTCATTCTCCATGACCCGACGCAGCCCCTGACGCACGATCGGATGATCGTCCACGATCAACACCCGCCGAACGCGGCGTTTGGCACCGGCGGCCCCTGACTGAGACACCGATGAACGAATCCATGAGTTGCTGGCGGCCATCGTGCTACTCCCTATCTACCGGAAGCGGATTGTAACCCAGTCGCCGCAAAAGGTTGCCTGGCAGTGACGCTTGCCGGCGAACTGCCAGGAAGATTGGGAGCGATGCCGACGTTCGCGCCAATCATGCTGGCCCGAGAATGCATGAGCTTTTAGGTCGGACGGATTGCAAACGCGCCACAACTAAGGGAACGGAACGGTCCTTACGGTGCATTGCGATAGAGATGGGGCAGACACTTGCTTAGTTGACGGTCAAAGCCGACCGGGGCCATTGGAAGCGTCGATTAAGTGGCAACGGCGTCCGACAGATGGCGGGACGGCAATTCCGTAACAAAGACTCAAAATCACTTCTTAAACAGAGCGTCCAATGCGGACTTTGCGCGGTCTAGCTCAGCCGTATCCCTTGCGATATAGGCTCCCGCTTTGGGCTTAAAGTGGTCGCAAAAATTTGCCTCGTCCTTCTTCCTTACCTCTTCGGCTGTCGGCTCCTTACAGTGCTTCGCATATGAGATGTCATAGTCCGCACACATCTTGCAGACATGCAGCTCCGCGTTGCACGCCTTACACACTTCAAGGCGCCGCAGCGGCAAACTAAGTGCCGATAGAGAAGCCCCGCAGCGCCAACATACTAGAGAGTGGGACATATGAATTTCACGTCATTTTCGACAGATTTATCAGTTCGTACATTAACCGATCTAGTTTATGCTCGCTGGTGGACAACCGATTGCGATGAGCGTTACCTGCTTATCGAGAAATCCTTCCAAGAAGCATGGGTATCCGTGTTCAAATACTCGCACCGATGATGTCGTCTGAATAGACTTACCAGTCACACCCATGCGGCGCGAGTTACATTCCAGGGACCCTCTGAAAGAAGCGACAATTATGGCGCTTGAACGTGTTGTCGATCCATTATTGGATTTAATGTTCGATGCGGGTGTAACGGTACAAGAGTTCAGCTATCTAATCAGGAAGCGCGCGGTTCGGAATGCCGCCCAGCGTCTGGCTAACGAAAGCGGGCGCATTAGCAAGTCTCGCACAGCAATAGCGACTGGACTCACTCGTTCTGAAGTCGCCCGTATATTAAGTGCGCGCGATTCGCCCAAAAGATCATCGCCCGACCAACATCCGGCAAGGCGCGTTCTTGCCGCATGGTACGACGATCCACGCTTCCTAACCGCAACTGGCGAGCCAGCCGTGCTACCAATATTTGGAAAACGGCTCAGCTTCGAACGGCTCGTGTCAATGCACGGCGGCGGCATTCCGGTTCGGGCAATGCTGGATGAGCTTGTACAAATTGACGCCGTCGAACTGCTTACTGACCAAATGGTTAAAGCGAAATCTCGGGTACCCATATTATCTGGATACACAAGGAGCGCGATCACGGTGGTGGGCGAACGTGGCAGGGACCTATTGGATACGCTTACGAAAAACGTAAAACGTAAATTGCAGCCACTATTTGAGGCAACCGCTATGATAAGTGACGCTGATCCCAAAATGGTTTCACTAGCTCGTAAAGAAATTGCTGAACAGGGCGCCAGTTTCATTAACGGTGCTAACTCTATCTTGAATCGCTCTCGGAAAAAGCCTGGACGCGCCATACCGAACGTACCAGTAAAGTGCCGACTCGGAGTTACCATTTATTATTTTCAAGACGAGATCGCAATAAGCGAGAAGGAACGATTAGAGGATGCACGCGGCCGCAGAAGGAATCTTCGACGACGATAATTCACTCTAAGTAAGGTGGCCACCGAAGGTACTTCAAAATCTGTTGGTGTGAAGGTAAGCGCATGAATAGAACTACACTTGAACCTGCGACTGCGCTTGTAAATCGACAAGGTGCATCTGTCCTACTATCCGAAACATTTGCATTTCTTCTTAGAAATGGAATTTCGGCCGAATTTATTGCCAATTTCTCCCGTCAGTACATTGATCCTAAAAAGCCTAAAGGAGACATTCGGCGATATCGAAAGTTGGTGAGCGATTACGAAGATATGGGAATGATCATGTCGACGTGGTATTCCCGACCAAGATTCCTAGATGAATCAGGCCAACCGCTTCCATTGTCCATTGGCCGGGGCCCTCGGTCTGTCGCCAGTTTAATACAAATTTCGCGAGTGAGGATTTCGACTTCAAGAGCATTGGAACTAATGCGACGTTCACCAAGTATTGAACTGGATACCCAAGGAAGCTTGGGGGCGCGTAAGCGAACCTTTGTCTTGCCAGAGTTTGAGATTCCGAGGGCAGCGTTAGTTATTGAGCGTTACCTGGATACGCTGCGGCGTAATTCTGCCGGACATAAAAGTAAAACGTCGCTACTCTTGGAGAGGAACTGTCGCGTCCCGGAGGTTGATCTGGCAACTATTGCACCGGTACTCCGAGACATTAAGGGACGAGGCGCAGCGTTAATAGACTCGATAGATGGGGAAATTGAAAGACACCGGTTGCGTCGGTCCAAACGAAAAGGAGTCGGAGAAGTAGGACTACTCATTTTTTCGTGGACTCGCCCACGCAATTCAAGGTCAAAAGCACGCCGAATCTGATTTTGCCGGATGAGTAGCGCTACAAAATTATTGCGCCTACTGACGATATTAAGCGTTCTGTATTCGCACAGACAACAAGAAATAAATGTTTCACGCTAGGCGCGTGCTCAGTGCAACAGCCTTGATTCCTTTGCCAGGGTAGTTGGTAATGCCCTATCTAGGAGGCCATATTATTGATTCTCCGATCGTGATCCTCGTTGCATTCCGGCCGCCGCAAATTTGATCAGCCGGCAATTTCACACAATCGCTTCCTTAAATATGGCTAGCCATATCCAGCCGAGGACATTCGGCAACCAGGGCCGAGAGTGCTCCGGCGATTGCCAATACATGAGTGGTCCGTAAGGGCAAAGAGATTGGAGTTCGGGCTGCGCTAGCCGACGAATCCGTCGCCCAAGCTGAAACGCCAATAATCTACGAGGTGCCGATGATCGAACT
>PKXS01000019.1 GCA_003132425.1 Gammaproteobacteria bacterium
AGTCTCCTTACCTCATGGTAGGTCAATATCGCGCTTAGGCGTTCTGCGCGCGCGCCGTAATGTGATGTGCATCGCAAGATGCGCGCTCTGAAGGATTCGCTCCCTGCGACCGGCGGACGCGTTAATATTGTTCTCACAGCGGCGGCGTTGTGGGGAACGAGTTTCGCGCTGTTCGTCATCCGGTATGGACCTTGGCGCGTCGCGGCCCGCGAAATGTTAAACTTTATTATCAATGCATGTTCAAACGCAGCAAGATCCGCTTGAGTATTCCACTAATGGGAGCATCACAATGCAAAGCAAAATCACACGTCGAGCGGTCGTCAAGAGCGGCCTTTTAGCGAGCGCCATCGTTCCGGCACTGGGCTTGATCGGCAATACCGCTTCAGCCGCCGCGGATCTTCCGGCGCTAGATCCAAAGGATTCGGCGGCCGTGGCACTAGGGTTTATCAATGATTCGGCCAAAGTCGATGCTGCCGCAAATCCCACGCATACGGCCGATCAAAAATGCGCAAATTGCGAGCAGTACCAGGGTAAGCCGAGTGACGCTCGCGGCGGATGCGTGCTTTTTCCCGGCAAGAGTGTGCCCGCAGCAGGCTGGTGCAAAGTCTGGCGAAAAAAAGCTTAAGTTGGATTCAATCGGCATCGGGGCGTCATCGCGCCCTGGAGCCATTTCTCACGGCGTGGGCGAGCCCGGCATTTTTTTTGGTTGCGCGGTCAGAGCAGCGCGGAGGCAAGGATTATTGCGCCGACAAATAGATAAATGATGATCGGCGCAAAATTGCGCGGTGTTTCACACGGCAATTTGTCGAAGGATTGAAAATTGAAGCCGTTGGAGCGCGGCAGCAGGGCAACGAGGCGAGCGGCAGTGGCTGCTGGGGCGAGAGATGCCGGTGGTTCAGTTGTTATTGCGAAGATCATGGGCGTAAGTCTCAGGATGGCTGACTCTCGGGGCAATTGAGACAACTTAGCCGCCTCCTCCCAAGGGTCGAGATTCTGCCGGGCTAGCGCTGAGAGTACGCTAGACGGCAATTCATCATTGAACTCGCTAATGGGTGCATACAGAAATTTGTCGAAGTCGGTTGGTAGCGGCGAGATGGCGAACGGCCGTTTTACTCTAGTCTCCGAATCTCGATTGTTGTTTAGGATCATATAGTTGGTAATGCTGGAGAATCTAACGCAGATCGTACTTGGCGACCTATTGCTGATTCAGGTGGTGCGATCCCAACCGAGCGAGACCATCACCTCAACACAGTCCGCCGGCAGATAGCTCGACCAATTGGCGATGTTCTTTGCCGCTCTGTCATCGATCGGGCTTACCACCGGGGATGCAGCGACGGCGGCTGGGGAAGTGAGGAATCCGGACAACCAATGCGGTGCGCGAACCGCCTTTGATCTTCCAGCGGCGCCGACGAACTGACGCGATATCACGACCGGCATCGCCGGGATGGTACGTATCAACTGAGCCCTGAAAGCATTGCCACGATTGATGTCTGCCATCGAATGGCTTTGCGACTGTTTCTGGTGGATCATGATGCAAATCCTCCTCGCTTGCGAGAGCGCCAGCATGCGATCAATAAATCCGCGTGTCTGTTCGGCAGCACTCTTAGCGCTCGGATAGAGCTCAAATCTGACGGCGCCAGGTACCTTCGTGCCTTCTGCGCGCCATTCACCCAACGCTCATCCGGGAGTGCCACTTTGCTCAAAAAAGTTCGCTGAATTGTTTAGAGCGTCGAAGAGAAGCACGCACGTCAGACCGACATCCGGCTGTAGGTCCTCGTACTTCATTGTCGAGCCTCCAATAAACTAGATGGCCCTGCATAAGCTATTGATTGCCCAGCGGAGTCCATGCGCTGGGCCGCGGGTACGCCAGCGCACAGACTGAATGAATCCCGTCATGCTCCAATGGGGACCGATAGAACTTCGTTACTAGTGGAGAGGAACATGGACCTTCTGATTCTTGTGATAGTGCTGTTACTACTGTTTGGCGGTGGCGGAGGTTTGTATTGGGGTATGGGCGCGGGCTGGGGGATCGGTCCGATCGGATTGATCGTCGTCGCTCTTGTGGTTGCTTACCTCGTATATGGATATCGCGGGAGACGGAGTAGCCGACTTTAGGAAAGAGGCGATACACTCCGGCGATGCCGGCGGGCCAGATCAATGCCGTCGGCTCTAATGTTGTGTGCGACGTCGATGCGCGCGGCGTCGTCCACGATTCCGTCCCTGGTTTGGATTGAAGCCTTCAATGTCCAGCCGGGGCGTCCGGCAAGTGCAGTGAGGCCTGACCAAAGACATAGCGTCAGCCCTTGCGGGTCCGAACGTAGGTGTCGCTGAACCACAGGTGTCGATCGAAGCTTGCGCCGTGGTTGACGCCCTTGACCCATAGGCGAGCGGTGACTACGGCAGTATCTCCCCAAACTCGCACCGTCTGCGTTCCCGGATCTTCTTCTTGTCGCTCGTAGACATATGCCTTGTCCCGTGCCTCTTGAAGCAGTTCCGCTCGCGTGTTGGTCGTGCCATTGCCCAAGACAAGAATCATGTTCTCGCCGAGAATTCGCCCCATCGTTTGCGCATCGTTCACTTTGACGGCGGCCTGAAAGTCGGTGTCGAGCTGTCCCACCACGTGGCTCGCGTCGGGCGCTGCGGCGAGCGTTGTCCCCCACACGAATAGGGCAACGACCATGGAAATCCCTGATGCTGCTTGCATATGCATGTGTCCTCAGCGTTGGTCCCCTCACCGGGAGCACTATAGTTGGGTGGCAACGACTTGGCTGGCCGTTATCGGATCTGATTCCTCATTCACGTCGACTCGCGGGGCTGGATGGGCGCAGGCACCACGGGCAGCAGCACGCTGCTGGCAGTCGCAGCACCGCGATAGACGCTTTCGGTCACGGCCTTGTAGTCCTTGAAGCGAGCATAGAAGATGTTCTCGACGTAGGATTGCGGGTTGCGATCGTAGAGCGGAAACAGGCTCGACTGAATTTGGATCATGATTTTGTGGCCGGGCAAAAAAACATGATCGACGTTGGGTAAACCGAATTTGTATTCCTCGACTTTTCCAGGGATAAGAGCGGCTGGTTTGTCGAAGCCGCGCAGATACCGGCCGCGGAAGATCTCGATGCCGATCGGCAGCTCGAATCCCGCCATGCTGGGCTTTGAGCCCTGGTCGGCTGGTTCCGGCGAGGTGTTCGGATAGACGTCGATGAGTTTGACCACCCAGTCGCTGTCGGTTCCAGAGGTGGCTGCATACAAATCCACTTGCGGGGCGCCCATGATGTGCACCGGCTTATCGAGCGTCGTCGTCTGATAGACCAACACATCCGGACGATCCGAAGCAAAACGCTGATCGCGCACCAGCCACGTCTTCCATTGAGCGCCGTCCGCTAGGTTAATAGGACGCGGAACGAAGGGCGCCGGTTTCGAAGGATCGGAGACATAATCGTCATGTCCTTTGGCAGCCGGGACCGCGAAGCTCGCGGTGTGGCGTTCGGCTAAGTAGAGCGGCGTCAGGGTCCCCATGGGCCATTGGGGCGATTGTTCCCAGCTATTGATGCCCGTCGCATAGGTCAGAACACGCGGCGTGTGCGGATCCGGGCCGCCTTTGAGGTAATGATCGAAGAACGGCTTTAGATAGTTGACGCGAAATTCATCGGCCGTATCGCCGGTAAATGTCAGTGCTCCCAATTCGTAGCCGTAATGATTGACGCCCGAATGGCGCCACGGCCCGATGACAAACGACAGCAGATTGTTATTCTTATCTTTGGGCTTGAGCACTTTATAAACGGCCGGTGCGCCGTAGGAATCCTCCTGATCCCATTGCCCGACGATCAGCATCGTTGGGACCGTCAGCGGTCGCGCCGCCATCCACTTGTCCACCGCCTGCAGCGACCAGAAATCCGTATAGGCGGGATGCTGAGTCAGCTTCTGCATGAAGGGGTATTGGTCGACGCCCCACTTGCGCGCGTAATCTCCGGTCGACCCGGCCTCGAGGTAACGCGTGTAGTCGTCCCCCGCCCCAGTGGCCAAACGATTCCCGCCTTCGCCCTTGGCGGTACTTTGGGAGACGATAAAGCCCATCCCTGGATTGCGGAAAGCACCGTTATGGAACCAGTCATCGCCCATCCAGCCGTCGACCATCGGGCTCTGCGGCACGGCGGCTTTCAAGGCCGGATGAGGGTTGATCTCCGTCATCAGCGTGGTGAAGCCAAGGTAGCTGCTGCCGATCACTCCGACCTTGCCGTTGCTCTGCGGGACATTTTTAATCAGCCAATCGATGGTGTCCCACGCGTCGGTGGATTCATCGACTGAGGTGTTATTCAGCGGTCCGATGAGGGGCCGGTTCATGATGAACTCGCCCTCGGAATTGTGCATGCCGCGAATATCCTGATAGACACGGATGTAGCCGTCCTCGACGAACTCGGCATCCATGGCCGGTAGGATATCGGTGATCGACTGGCTCTTCATTCTCGCGGTCGACTCCTTGGCATCGTAGGGTGTACGCGACAGCAGAAGGGGCCCGTTCGTCGTGCCTTTCTTCATGACGATGACGGTGTACAGCTTGACACCGTCCCGCATCGCAATCATGACCACGCGCTTGTCGTAGTCGGCCTGCGGACGAACTTGCTCGTAACTCGCGGCCCCATCGGGCGTCATGGGCGTCACTTCCCCGGGCTTCTGCGGCGCATCCGCCGGCGCCGTCGCACTCGCCACGAGCAGAGACAAGAACACACCATTCATGGACCATCGGTCATTCATATCATCCTACCTCCCACGTAAATCCAACTGAGTATGCCAGCGGCAAGTACCCGAACGCTTCGTCCGCCATCTAACTATAGATGGGGAACGCCCGAGCAAGGCGGCGCGCTTCCGTTGAGGCACGTGCCGGCGACCTCTTGGAGGCGGCATCGCTGGCAGATTCTCCGTGAAAGTCTGCAACTAATGCTTGAACCCAATTGACTTTGTCGTCAAATCACGCGCAACCGGCCCGATCGCCCGGCGGCCTTGCACGGCGGCTGCGCCGCCCGCGGCTCTCTAGGATCGGTCATCGCGCGGCTTCCAGGCGCTGGGCGTAAACTGCACCGTATGGCCATCAATCGACGTCATCGATATAGGGCAATTCGATACGGCGTCGAAACTATTGCGACCGGGCTGGTGCTACCGCGCCATCGGCATACTGCCGGGTACGCAACCGTCGTGCTGGCCGGGGCATTCGAAGAGGCAAGCTTCGCCGGTCGTTTCGTTGCCGGACCGGGCGATGTGCTGCTGCATGGGGCGTTCGATTGCCACGCGAACCGGATCGTGACTCGACAGGCATTGCAGATTTTGCGCCTGCCATGGCGCGACAACCTTCTGGAGGGTCGATTTCGGGTACGTGATCCCGATGCATTGGCGATTCAAGCGGAGCGCGATCCGCTCGAGGCGATGGCACAGCTGCGGGTTGACCTCCTTGAAAGTTCAGCGCAGGAATTACATTGGACCGAACGACTGGCCCAAGCGCTGCGCATGGAGACGATCACTCATATGGGAAACTGGGCCGAATCCGAACGACTGGCGCCTGAAACCGTGTCGCGCGGCTTTCATCGCGTCTTCGGCGTCACACCCAAGCTGTTCCGCTTGGAAAGCCGGGCGCGAGGGGCATGGAATCGAGTGCTGCGCTCCTCCACGCCGCTCACCGCGATTGCGCATGAGACGGGGTTTTGCGACCAGGCTCATCTATCGCGCGCTGTGAGGGCGCTGACCGGCGATCCACCCAGTTATTGGCGACGCTATGGCATCGCGCATGGCCTCACGCGTCAAATGCATTCAAGCCAATCCGCGGACGGAGCGGCATAATCCAGCCGGTGTTTTCTCCCTTGGGGCCCGATGACGCACTCCTTCTCGCCGATGAGCCGTCGCGAGTTTCTCGCCGCCGCCGCCGCGCTGGGCGCCACGGCCGTCTGGGCGCAACCGACCGCGACGCAATCCAAGATAGCCTGGCGCGAACACCGGGAGTCATACCCAGAAGGCGTCGCGTCGGGGGATCCGCTCTCCGACAGTGTGATTCTGTGGACGCGTCACCCCGCGACCTCAGGAATCGCCGCGAAGCTCATCGTTGAAGTCGCTGAGGATGAGTCGTTCGAACGGGTGGTGGCGACCGCCGGTGCCATCGCGCCGGCGGCCTCCGATTGGACCTGCCGCGTACTGGTGGGGCATCTCAAACCCATCACCACGTACTGGTATCGGTTCACCGATGCGGACGGCGGCGGTAGCAGGATCGGCCGCACTCGCACCGCTCCTCGCGATACGGCGGACTACAGGCCCAAGTTTGTTTTCGTCAGCTGCCAGAATGTCACCCAAGGGGCGCAGAACGCCTATCGGCGCATGATTTACGAAGATGAGCGCGCTGCTCCGGACCAGCAGCTCGACTTCGTGTTTCATCAGGGGGATTTCATCTACGAGATCGTCTGGTACCCGGAAGATCGGCCTCAGGGCATGTACGATCGCCGGCTGCGCGATCTCATTCGCTACCCGCACGGCGAGAAGATCAAGGATTTTCACATTCCGACCACGGTGGAGGATTATCGGACGGCGTACCGGGCGTATCTTCACGATACGGATCTACAAGATGCGCGAGCGCGCTGGCCGTTCATCAACATGTGGGACAACCACGAGTTCTCGTGGCTCGGGTATCAGGGAATGGAAATCTTTGAGGGACGGACACGGCCCGCGCAGACGCGCAAAGTCGCCGCCAATCAGGCGTGGTTCGAATATCAACCGGCCCGAGTTCGTAAATCGAGCGGTACCGGTCTCGATCGATTCGATCCACCGCGCGTGGTGGATGCCGCCATCACCCAATTTGACGATGACGGCGTGGGTCAGGAGCCCAACAACCTCTTGGCCATCGGGAGCCTGTGCGGTTATCGAGCGATTCGCTGGGGGCGACATGTCGATCTGATCCTGACCGATCAGCACAGCTATCGCTCCGAGGATCCACTGTTGCGCCCGGAAGCCAAGGCACTTTCCAGCGATGATTTTCCTGACTTCATCCCCGAAGACGCGGTAGCGGTGCTTGACGCGGGGCGCGCCTATAACGGCGGCCGGCCTCCGGATGTGATCCAGCTCGGTTCCACCGCAATGGCGAATTTTCGCAAGACCAGTCCGCCTCAGACCATCTTCGGCAGCGTGCAAAAGAAGTGGTTTTTCGATCATCTGCGCACAGCCACCGCGACGTGGAAGATTTGGGGCGACACCGAGGGCACGCTCGAATGGCGCGCTGACTTGCAGAATCTTCCCGCCGGCATGGGCAACGCGTGGCCCGGAACCGGATACGGCAACGTGGCCAGCCAGGATCACAGCAACGCCTTCATGGAACGCGCCGAAATCTATGATTTCGTCCGCGACCATGGCATCACCGGATTTGGCATTGTGTCGGGAGATCGACACAGTTTTTGGGCGGGACTCGCAGCGAGTGCACTGCCGCCGAAGAAGTTCGATCCCGTGGGCGTGGCGTTCGTCGCCGGGTCCATCTCCGCACCGGGTTTTGTGGAAGCCTATGAACACGTCCTGCCTAAGGATCATCCGCTGTACTCACTGTACCTGGCACAGCGACCCGGTGAGGCCAAACCGCAGCCGACGGTGAATCTGTTGATGCATCATGGGGTGCGAGCGGCGCTGGAATATGCGCGGACCGGGGATGTGTCCGCCGCCCGTCGGCTGTCAAATCCCGATCTTGCGCCGCATCTGTCATTCTTGGATCTCGCGGGACATGGGTACGCGGTGCTGCGGGCGGACGCAGATACGCTGGAATGCGAATTTGTGTGCATCGAGCGACCCTTGGAGCGCGCGCAGCGAAGTGATGGTGGCCCGCTGCGCTACCGCGTGGTGCATCGAGCTCACCTCTGGAAAGCCGGGCAACGACCGGTATTGAGCCAGGAATTTCTTGAAGGCCATGCCGAGCTGTCGACATAAACCGGTTGCCCCGAAGGCCGGCGGCCATGCTCGCCGCGCCCCGCCCGCGTCAGCCACCACACGGGAGAGCCGCTTGAACGACGACATCAGAGCGGTGGATGCATCGCGCGCCGCAGAGGCGGTGCAACTCCTGAAAGGGGCCGCGCAATGGCTCATCGATCGGGGCATCGGACATTGGTCTTTAGAGGAGTTTCGCGCTGAAGATTTCGAGGCGGCCGCAGGGGCCGGCGAACTCATCATGGGGTTCGAGGAGCGCGACATAGCGGCAGTGATGTTGTTACAGAGCGCCGACAGGCTCTACTGGCCCTTGGCGCCGGTGGGTTCGGCCCTCTATGTTCACAAGCTCGCCGTGCGCAGAGCCTCGGCGGGTCGCCGATGGAGCGCACGTATGATCGAGTGGGCCGCGGCTGTTGCCCGCGAGCGCGCGATCCCGCGGCTGCGGATGGATACTATGCCGGGATCGGTGCTGCAATCCTTGTACGAAAGCTATGGATTCATCGCAATCGATCAAACCCCAGTTCGCCTCGAGGCAGTGTCCGTGATTCGCATGGAGCGGATGTTGTAATGCTCATACGAGCTGCGCGACTGACCCCGGGTGACCGAGAGCTCGCCCGGAGACTTGTCGCCACGATGGCAGAGGTATTCGACCAGGGCTGCGAACCCTTAAGCGACGACTACATCGATCGGCTCCTCGCTAGAGAGGATTTTTGGGCGATCGCCGCGTCCGTCGATGATCAGCCGGTGGGCGGCCTCACCGCGTACACAATACCCATGACGTTTTCTCGCTCTTGGGGGATCGCCCTCGCCGGCACCGTGAAGCGACACCAATAGATCAATCGTCGAGAGGTTTCAATGGCAAGCGACCTTCAGAAAAGAATGTTTGCAGAATTGGCGCGCAAGGAAATCTTCGAGGCGGCAAAACAAAGCGCCTATGAATACGCCGACAGCGCGCTGACGCGGCGCGTCTACCCTTCAGATAAGAATATCCGCGATCTCGGGCGGTTTGTCGAAGATCTGCCCGAGGAAGGGTGCGACGGCGTCGAGATCGTGCGGCAGCTTCACCGCTACGGCTCGCCGGCAACGGTAGCCTCGACCGGCGGCCGCTACTTCGGCTTGGTGAATGGAGGCGCCATTCCTACTGCGTTGGGCGCTCGATGGCTTGCGGATTTCTGGGATCAGAATTCAGCGCTCTATAAGACGTCGCCGATTACCGCGACGCTCGAGGAGGTCTGCGAACGCTGGCTGCGCCAGATCTTCGGTCTGCCGCCGCAGGTCGTCGCCGGCTTTGTCAGCGGAACCTCGACCGCGATTCTGTGTGGCTTAGCCGCCGGGCGTTATCGTGTATTTCAGAACCAGGGATGGGATATCAATGCCAAGGGCTTTGCCGGCGCGCCCAGGATCCGCGTCGTCACCGGACGCCAGGTGCACGGCACCGTCATCAAGGCAGTCGCGCTGTTGGGAATGGGCGTCGAGAATATCGAATGGGTCGACACCGATGATCAGGGGCGAATCTTACCCGACCGGATGCCGGAGCTCGACGACGGCACGATCTTGATCGTGCAGGCCGGCAACGTCAATTCGGGTTCATTCGATCGCTTCGAGCCGCTCGGCACTCGTGCCAAGGCGGCGAACGCATGGGTTCACATCGATGGCGCATTTGGACTCTGGGCTGCCGGGTCCCCAAGACTGTCGCACCTGACCAAGGGAATCGAAGCGGCGGATTCCTGGTCAGTCGATGGACATAAGACGCTGAATACGCCGTATGACAGTGGCATCGTGCTCTGCCGGGATAAGGCGGCACTCGTATCTGCGCTGCAGGCTTCGGGGTCATACATCGTCTATGGCGAAAATCGAGACGGCATGCTGTACACGCCCGAAATGTCCCGCCGTGCGCGCGCGATCGAGCTGTGGGCATCGCTGAAGTATCTGGGCCGTCGAGGCCTCGATGAGCTTGTGTACGGATTGCACGAGCGAGCGGCCCAGATGAGCGATGAGCTTCGAGCCGACGGCTTCGGGACATTGAACGAAGCGGTCTTCAATCAGGTCTTGGTGGCCTGTGAGAGCGATGCACTGACTGAGAAGACGATCGACTACATACAAGAATCCGGTGAATGCTGGGCCGGAGGAGCGAAGTGGCAGGGCCGCTCGGTGATCAGAATCAGCGTGTGCTCCTGGGCAACAACCGAGCAGGACGTGTCCCGATCGGTGCAAGCCTTTGTGGATGCAAGAGCCAAGGCGCGGCGCGTCAAATGAGTCATTCGTCATTTCGCTAGCAAACGAGACCTGCTCCCGACCACCTTCGAAGGGACCATGGCGCCTACTCGGCTGCGCCGCCGCCCTTGACAGTACGAGGATACTCGTAATATCGTATGACCATGAAAGCTCCATTGGTCATCGCCGCCTTAGGCGCGCTCGCCCACGAGCATCGATTGGCGATTTATCGGTTGCTCATCGAGCGAGGCCCGGAAGGCCTGTCGGCCGGCACCATTGGCGAGCGGGTCGGTTTGCTACCGTCTTCGTTGACGTTTCATCTACAGAACCTACAGCGCGCAGGGCTCATTGCGCAGCGACGCATCAGCCGCCAACTCATCTATAGCGCTGACTTCGGTGCGATGAACGGGCTGATCGGCTATCTCACCGAGAACTGCTGTGGTCAAAGCGATAGTCAGTGCACGGCGGCGTGCAAGCCGGTCGCCGCCAAAGTACGAAACAAACCTCGGAGGGCCGCATGAAACGATTTCACTTGCACCTCAGCGTCGAGAACCTCGACGAATCCATCCGATTCTATTCGACGTTGTTTGCCGAGCAGCCGACGGTGCGGCAACCGGACTACGCCAAATGGATGCTCGAGGATCCGCGGATGAACTTCGCGATCTCGACACACCGCCAACCTGTTGGCGTCAATCATCTGGGCTTTCAGGTTGACTCCGGCGAAGAATTACGCGCCATGCACGCGCAACTTCACGCAGCCGACTCGCAACTGGTTCAAGAGAGCGAGCAGCTCTGCTGTTACGCGCGATCGGACAAGTACTGGGTTACCGATCCGACCGGGATTGCGTGGGAGACCTTTCACACTCTCGGCACCATCCCTGTCTATGGCGAAGATACGCCGGTCTTCAACCACGGTACTTCTGCCGTTCCCGTCCAGGACCCAGCGCCCGCAATCCCAACCAAGGCCGATCGCACTGGCTGCTGTGGGTGATAGCTCCCTCACTGTGCCCAGCCTCAGCCGTATGAATGAGCAGCGAATCTATAATGTGCTGTTTTTATGTACCGGCAACTCGGCGCGCAGCATCCTTGCCGAATCCATTATGAACAAATGGGGCAATGGCCGATTTCGCGGTTTCAGCGCCGGCAGCCATCCCAACGGACAGGTCAATCCGCTCGCGTTCGATCTCCTCAGGAAACTCGATTTTCCGACCGAAGGGCTGCGCAGCAAGAGCTGGGACGAATTCGCCGCACCGGGAGGTCCGCATTTTGATTTTGTGATTACGGTGTGTGACAACGCCGCCGGCGAGACCTGTCCGGTATGGCCAGCCATGCCGATGACCGCTCATTGGGGTATTTCCGATCCGGCCGCGGTAAAGGGTACCGAGACGGAAAGGAGATTTGCGTTTAGCCAGGCCTTTAAGGCGCTGGAGAGAAGAATAAAGCTGTTCTTGAGCCTACCGCTTGCGAGCATTGATCAGATTCGCATTAAGGAGCGGATGGACGCGATAGGCAAGACCGACGATGCATTCTGAGCCGCTGTCTCGAAGATTACTGGCGGAAGGGTTGGGATCGCTATTTCTCGCGGCAACGGTTGTCGGCTCGGGAATCATGGCCCAGCGTCTCGCCGGAGGTAATCTTGCCGTCGAGTTGATCGCCAACACGGCAGCGACAGTTGCGGTGCTCGCCACGCTGATAGCGCTTCTCGGCCCCTTAAGCGGCGGCCATTTCAATCCGGCGGTGTCATTCATCGAAGCCATGCATGGCAAGCTTGCATGGTCCGACGCTGCCCTTTATTCATTCACTCAAATCATCGGTTGCTGCGCCGGCGCACTGCTGGCGCACGCCATGTTTGAGCTGCCGCTCTGGCAAAGCTCTCTCCACATGCGTACCGGGCCAGGGCAATGGCTCGCCGAATTCGTCGCGACCTTCGGCCTGCTGATGGTCATATTGGGACACCGACGATCGGAAGATGCGCCGTGGATGGTAGCGGCGTGGATCGGCGCTGCCTATTGGTTCACAGCATCGACTTCGTTCGCAAACCCGGCGATAACAATCGCCCGGTCGCTGACCAATACCTTTTCGGGCATTCGCCCCGTCGATGCAACCGGCTTTATCTTGGCGCAGTTTGCCGGCGCGCTCGCTGCGTTGGGCGTCGCGCGCATGCTATTTTCTTCCAACTACAGTCGCTGACATACGGGTGTCACGACGCGGCGCTACCCTAAGGTATGTCGACGATTTGGCGCTGCAACTGCCAGTCACCGCCGAGAGACCTATGCAAGACATCCTGCTGAACCGCCGCGAAGTATGTGCCTCGATTGCCACCGCGACAGCCTTGACCGTGCTCCCGAGAGCGTTGGGCGCTGCCCCCGCCTCAGCTCTCGATTTTCTGGTCGTCGGGGACTGGGGACGAAACGGCACGAATCAGCAGCGCGAGGTCGCTGCGCAAATGGGCAAGACGGCCGAGAGTCGCGGTAGCCGGTGCGTCATCTCGGTGGGCGACAACTTCTATGAAGATGGCGTCCAGTCAACCTCCGACCCGCAATGGAGCTCTTCGTTCGAGGAAATCTATTCGGCGCGCTCGCTGCAAGTTCCCTGGTACGTAGCCCTCGGCAACCACGACTATCGGGGCGTCCCGCAAGCGCAAATCGACTACGCGAAGAGCAGCCCTCGCTGGCGCATGCCGAACCGCTTTTACAAAGTGGCGGGCAGCGACATCGGCGCGCCGCATCTGGATCTTTTTGTAATCGACACCTCGCCCCTGGTGCACCAGTATCGCGCCAAGGTGCACAGCGTGATCGCGGAGAACGTCGCGAGCCAGGATGTGCCCGCACAGCTGCGCTGGCTCGACGAACAATTGGGCAAGTCCCTGGCCCCGTGGAAATTGGTGATCGGTCATCACACCATATACTCGGGTGGCAGTGGCCACGGGGATACCCCGGAAACGCAGGAATTGATCCAACCGCTCCTTCTGAAGCACGGCGTGCAGGCGTATATCAACGGTCACGATCACGACTTACAGCATTTGCGCCGCGGCGGCGTTGACTATGTTTGCTGCGGGGCGGGCTCCGAGGTTCGACCGGTACAGGCCATCGAAGGAACATTGTTCTGCGAGTCCCGGTCGGGCTTCGCGGCAATCCGCTCGGACCGGGATACGCTCACTTTGGAGTTTCGCGACTTCACGGGTGTAAGCCTTTATCGATCGGCAATCCCGCGCCTCAAGACCGCCCTCAGCAAGGCGGCGTGAACCGACAACACTCCCGCGTGAGCTCGCCAACTGTCAGCCTGAGAGGCTCAGCAGCAACGCCTTGAAGTCTTCCATCAGGACGTGGGCACGGCGGCTCAGCACGTTGTTGCCCAGCAATCCGAGGAGCGCGGTGGCGATTCCTATGGCGGTGGCAATCAGCGCGGTGCCGATGCCGCGACTGACGGCAGCCGAGTCCGTTACCCCCCCGGCGGCCAGCGCATTGAACGTCTCCATGATTCCGAATATCGTGCCGAGCAGACCCAGCAACGGCGCGGCCGTCACGATGGTGTCGAGGATCCAGAGCCGCCCGCTGACCTTCTTGTCGATGCCGATGAACAATGCCGAGGAAAAATCCTCCTGCCGTTCGCGGGTCGCACCCGCTGCCATCATCTGCGCGTAGCGCACGACCGCCCGGCTGGCAGCATCCGCCCACGATACGGTGCGAATATTCTGACCGGCAGCATCCTTTGGGAAATTGATGATCGCCGCCAGGCGTTGCATCCGCCAGCCGAGATACGAGAGATAAATAGTACGCTCGAGGATGACGAATACGAGTACTCCGATACAGGCGTAAAGCACGTTGAAGGTGACGGTATGGAATAATTGATAGTTCATCTATTGCTCTTGACGGAAGGCCGCCTAGCTAACCGGGCGAAATTCAATGGTGACGGCGAATAAGTGTTCCGTTTCACCGGCAAAGACCCGTGCCGGCATCGGCGGGTAGTGACCGGATGAGACGATGGCAACGGCCGTTTCGTCGAGAATCGACGACTGTGAGGACCGTAGCACTCGAACGACCTTCGGTTCTCCGTTTCGCATGACGATGAAGCTCACCCGAACCTCACCCGAGGGGCGGTGCAGCCGATATTGCACGGAGTCCGGCGGGCGCGTTCTGCGGTCGATATCGGCACGCAATCCGGCTGCGTATTGCGCCTCCAAATCCGGACGAAATTCGCCAGCTGGCGCGGCGCTCGCGGCAGCGTCCGACGATGCGACCAACGCGCCTCCTTCCGGCATCGGGTCGCGCTCCACCGGCATGCTCTGAAGCTCCGCCGGCACGGAAATTTCCGCGACCGTAGTTTGCCGCGGGATCACGCGGTGAATCGGCATCTTGCGCGGAGCCGGGGGCGGCGGCGCGGGCCGGATCTCGGCGCGCGCCTCTTGCAACGACACTTCGATACCAGGCTCGCTGGCACTGGCTGGGAGCACGATCGAGTCGCGCCATGACTCGGATCGGGTCGCGAAAAACACTACCACGAGGGCGGTGGTGAGCACCAGCGACGTGCCATTGCTGGCAAGCTGCGGCATATCCTGATCGAGCGTGGTCATTCCGGCTTGGCGATGATGGATGCAGAGCCTATTCCCGCACGCTTCAATGCATCCAGCACGCTCACCAGAGGCTGCAGCCGCGCGCTCTGGTCGCCGGCGATGATCACCGTCAGCTTGTCGGTGCGCTCCAAAGCGCGCAGCTGGTCGCTGAGTTCCGCGAGACTGGTCTTAGCGCCGTCCAGATACACCTCCCCATCCGCCGAGAGCGTCAGCGTCACTCGCTTGGGTACGTCCAAATGCGCCGCGTCGGCAGCATAGGGCAACGACACCTTCAGTCCCCGCGACGGCAGGGCGTTTAGGCTGATGAGCACGAAGAAAACCAGCAGAAACATCATCACATCGATCATCGGAATGATCTCGATGCGCGGCGGCTTGCGAAGGCGTGACGGCCAGCTACGCATCAAAAGCTCAGGCGCACACCGGCCAGCAAAGTGATGTCGTAGAATTCGCGCTGGATGGGCCGGGAATCGCTGGTTCCCTCCGTGAACTCCAATGGCGTATTGAGCAGATTCTTCGC
Organism: Gammaproteobacteria bacterium; assembly: GCA_003132425.1. GTDB lineage: Bacteria > Pseudomonadota > Gammaproteobacteria > Steroidobacterales > Steroidobacteraceae > Bog-1198. Next base: position 15,246 of record PKXS01000019.1, read on the forward strand.
GTCGAAGTAGATCCGGACTTCATGGCGGATCGCATAGCTCGTCCCTAAGTCGAGCGTCAGGCGATGGCGTGAATACACATCGGTGGCATTGCCGATGGTGCTGCCGAAGGCAAATAAATCTTGGCCGACGTAGTCGGCCGCCAACCGCACTTCGAACGGCGCACGCTCGTAAAATACCGCCGCATTCCAAGTGACCTTGGAGGTGGACGGCAGGAGCCCGTAAATGCCCGGGTGAATCTGCGCCCTCGAATCGACCAACGTGAAATTGGCGCTGTAGCCGAACCCATCGAGTGGCGCGGGCAGGAACTTTAGCTGCTGCTGGTACTGACCCTCGATGCCGTCCGCGTGCGCAGGACCGTTGCTGTAGCTCTGAACCGTCGTGATGACGCCCGTGAGGCCCGGAAAGTTGTATCCCGAGACGATCTGCTGCGACAAGAGGATGTAGTCGCGAAACAGCTTGTAGAACAAACCGACTGCCGCGATTTGACCATTCCCCGGGTAGTACTCGAGGGTGGCGTCGAAATTCTGACCGAGCGTGGGCTTAAGCGCCGGATTGCCGACGGTCACGGTGGCATTCGACACACTGATGGACGCGCCCGGAGTGATTTGTTCGAAACCCGGGCGCGCGATTCCGGTCGAGTAGGTGAGCCGCCCGACCAGGTCGTCTAAGAACTCGTAGCGCCCCTGCAGGGTGGGGAAGTAATTCGTGTACGAATTGCTTTCGGTTGCCGGCGTGTTCGTGTCCGCATCGCTGTTGTAGAGATTGCCGCCGTAGGTCGCGTGCGTCAACTCGACGCGCACCCCCGCCAGTATCCCCACCTTGCCTAACCGGGCCGAGTACTGGCCATAGGCGGCATAGACATTCTCTCGATCGTCCGTGTTCGTGGAAGCATCGGCGGCCGCGTCGTCGGAGATGGTGCCCAAGTTGCTGTTGGCGAGAGTTCGAACCGCAGGAAGACTGATCGCGGGCCCGATATTGTACAGACCGTTGTAGTAGATCTGCGGCGAGCCATAGGTGTAAGGCAGCAACGGAATGACGCCGTCGGGCGTGAACACCGGTGAGGACGAGTCGCTGGTTTTGTGGCGGTCGCGCAGCGAGAGACCAAATTTCCACTCCCCGGTATTATCGCCGCTACCCGTCCGGATGGTGGCATCCAGCGCCGCAGCGGTCTCTCCGTCGTGGGCATAGGAGGGTCCCAAATCGATCTCCTGCAACGTGTAATCGGCCGGATTGGCAGGATTGGTTCCATCGATGGTGTGAAACGCCGGGTAGCGAGGATCGGTGGTGGTGTCGTAGGCGATCGGCACTTGCTTGGGATCGGTCCACACACTACCGTAACTGGTCGATACCCGGTCGGTACCGAGCGCGAAGGAAGCGCGGTAGTCGAGCTTGAAGCTCGAAAATACGCTGCTGCCGCCGACCATCCCGAGCCCGTTCTGGATGCGCTCCAGGGTATCGGTAGTGTCCTGTTCCAACCCAGCGTCGGTGGCAACGAAGCCGTTCGGATTGTTGGGATCTTGGATGCAGCTCGGCAGCGGCGTGCAGCCGCTGTTCGAGTCGAGGTTATTGAGTACCAGGTAGTGCTTGTTGGCGCCCTCCAGGTAGCCGGAATACAGTACGCGCAGGTACAGCGAGGTGCTATCGCTCGCTTTCGCGTCGAAGTTGGCCGCGACACCGTAGCGACGGCGATAATATTCGTAGCGGCGAAACTGCAAATTGCTCAACACCTTGTCCGGCACACCGCTGCTCTGCTGGTCGGTGTAGCTCTCCTCCACGTCGTCTATCCCGCGCTTATCTTCGTGATAGACGGCGGTGACGACAGCGCTGAAGGCGTTCGCCCCGGCAAACAAACCGCCGATTCCATCGCCGCCGTCGAAGCTGCGGCCCGAGCTGACTTCGGCGTGATACACCGGTGATTGGCGCAGCGGTTCGTAGCCGCTTCCCAAATCGGCTTCGACAAAGGGCGCGCCGCCGTGTTCCGCACCGGTTCTCGGCACCAGATTAATCGAGCCGCCGAGCGCCTCGGCGTCCATGTCCGGTCGCGAGGTCTTGGTGAGCTCAACGCCGCCGATGACACCGGTGGGAAAGGTATCGAAGGCGACCGCTCGGCCGCCACCGGACGGAGAGGACGGATTGGACGCGGGCAAGCGCACGCCGCCGTAGGTCGTGCCGTTGAGATCGGAATCCAAGCCACGAATGTGGACGAAGCGCCCTTCGCCAGTGTCGGTCTCAAGGGAAATTCCCGGAAGTCGCTGCAACGCCTCGGCGGTGTTGATGTCCGGAAGCTTGATGATTTCACTCAAGGGTTGCACGTCGATGATGTTCGGCGCCTGCTGTTTCTCGGCGATGGCGTCGGCGCGATTGATCGTGGCGCTCGGAACCGGTTTGGAGCCATTCTCGCCCGGACCCGCACCGGTACTGACGCGCCCGATGTCCGTCTCGCTGGACGGTGGCGGCGGAGTCTGCGTTTGTGTCTGTGCCTGTGCCTGCGTCGCCGCGAGACTCGCAATGACCGCCAGCCCGGCTACTGAGATCGCGACGATGCTGAACCGCGACAAGAACGACAGATCCTGATGCATATCGAGCCTCCCCACGCCGTCGTCGGACTCAACAGCGTAGTGAGCGAACGTTGCCAATTTCTTACAGCGCAGAATATATTCGCGGCGTGCCGAAACACGTTGCGGCAGCGTGACTAACTGAGTAGCGTTGCTCGACGGTTCATCACGGAACTCGGACACATGACATTTTTAGATTGCCGCGCATGCATCGCGGCGTGTTTTCTTGGCCTCGCCCTTTCAGCCTCAGCCTCAGCCGCTGCCGGCGGCGACTCGGGCTATCGCATCGTTAACCGGTGGCAGGCCGGAGGCGCCGGAAAATGGGATTACTTGATCGTCGATTCAGCGCAGCATCGGCTCTTCGTCTCTCGCGCCACGCATGTCCAGGTGTTCGACCTTGAATCCGGCAAACTTGCCGGTGATATTGCGGACACGCCCGGCGTGCATGGAATCGCTCTCGCATACGACCTCAATCGCGGCTTCACGAGTAACGGCAAAGGCGACTCGGTGACGGTGTTCGATCTGAAGACACTCGCACCGATCACCGAAGTCAAAATCTCGGGCCACGGCCCCGATGCCATCATCTACGACGCGCCCAGCAAGCAGATCTATACCTTCAATGGCCATAGCAACAACACAACGGTCATCGATGCCGGCTCGGCACGGGAGGTCGCCAGCATCGCGTTGCCGGGGCGGCCGGAATTCGCAGTCAGCGACGGCGCGGGTCGCATCTTCGTCAATCTCGAGGATAAGGGGCTGGTCGCCGTCATCGATGTGGCCAAAGGCAACGTGAAGTCCACTTGGTCACTTGCGCCCTGTGAAGAACCTTCCGGGATAGCCCTTGACGCAGCGCGGCATCGTCTGTTTTCGGTGTGTCACAACGAACGCCTCATCGTGACGGACAGCGTGAGCGGCGCGCGCGTCGCCGAGCTCCCCATCGGCAAGCATGTCGACGCGGCGGCGTTCGACCCTGGCGCATCGCTGGTGTTCAGTTCCAACGGGAACAGCGCGGATGTGACCGTCGTATCCGAAATCAGCGCCGACCGTTATATCGTGAAGGGTAGTCTCGCTACGGCCAACGGAGCGAAGACGATGGCGCTTGATGCAGCCACCCATCGGATCTATGTGCCGGCCATGGGTGCGAGTGGCTTCGAAATATTAGTGGCGGCGCCAAACTAGCGGAAGAGCATCGCCGTTCGGGGCGGCAGCGCGCCTTGCAGGTCGCGACGGTCCGGAGTATGTCGAAGGGGGTCGGACTACTCAAACACCGAGGTCCTATTTTTAGTGGCTGAACTTGCGGCCGGTTGGTCCGGCGTACATTTGCGTCTTGAGTAAGATACTTTATTGCCGAGCAAATCCGGATCCGATACAGTAGCTCTCAACCTTGGTCGGCGCCGTTCGCGGACCACCGCTCGTTTGATTCCGAGCAGCTCTTAGTGATAAAGAGCAAGGGGTAACGGGATGCAAAAGAAAGAATCGCGGCTGAGCCAGCGCCCGCTATCGCGGGCAATCGCAGTGGCTCTTGGAATCGGCGGTGCCGGTGCAGCCTTGGCACAGACTCTCGCGAGCAACGAGCTCGAGGAGGTGGTGGTAACCGCAACCCGCCGCACCGAGAATCTGCAGGACGTGCCGATCACCATGACGGCATTGACCGGCAACACGCTCGCCGAGCTCAACGTGCAAACCCTCGAAGATTTCGTCAAGTACTTGCCGAATGTCAGCACCGCAGGGGTCGGTCCGGGGCAAAACGAGGTTTACATGCGGGGCCTCTCAACCACGCACCAAGGCAACCAGGTCGCGGGCGGAACCGCGGTTTTCCCCAACGTGGCGGTCTATCTCGACGACCAATCCGTGCAGCTTCCGGGCCGCAATCTCGACGTATACGCGGCGGACCTGGCGAGAATCGAGGTATTGGAGGGCCCGCAGGGCACCCTTTACGGCGCCGGCGCGCAGGCGGGAGCGATACGCTACATCACCAACAAACCAAAGCTCGACCTCACGGAAGGCTCGGTCAGCACCAGCTATTCGACCACCGCGCACGGGGACCCGAGCTCCTCGGCAGTGGTCATGCTCAACCTCCCCGTGATTGCCGATACGCTGGCGCTGCGTGCCGTGATTTACGACGACTCTCGCGGCGGCTACATCCACAACATCCCGGGGACCTTTTCTCGCTCGCCGACGGACTTAGGCATCGTCGACTACTTCGGGGGCGTGGTGCCGCCGGGCAGCCAAAGCCTCTCGAACTCCAACGTGGCGAGCAACGCGATCAATCCGGTGACCTACAAGGGTGCACGGCTGTCGGGACTGTACCGGTTCAACGAGGACTGGAATCTTCTGCTCGAGCAAAGCTATCAGAGCATGGAGGCGGACGGGATTTTTGCCTACAACCCGCAACTCGGCGATCTGAACGTCCAGCAATACAATCCGTCGTCGGATCTCGATAAATTCGAGGATACTGCTTGGACTTTGAACGGGCGCATCGGCCCTCTTAAGCTCGTGTACACCGGTGGCTATCTGGTTCGCAACGTCAACGAAGTCATGGATTACACCGCCTATTCGCGCGGTCCTTTCGCCGACTACTATCAGTGCAACGGATTCCAGCCCGGCGGGACGCCGATATGCTATTCACCGAGCGCGACCTGGCACAACATCGAGAGAAACACCCACCAGAGCCATGAATTCCGCGTGAGCACGCCCGACGATGCGCGCGTGCGGGCGATCGGCGGCATCTTCTGGGAAGACTACAAGATCCAAACCTCGCAGAACTTCCTATACGCCGACCCGCAGGCGGGTTTCCCGTCGTTAACCCCGATCCCAGGGGTGGAGATCTTCGACGACAGCACGCGCGCCGCCGGCACGGCGTTCTTGAGCGACATTACACGCGGCTATCAACAAAAAGCCGCATTCGGGGAAGTAGCGTTCGATATCCTTCCCCATTCGCTGACATTGACGGTGGGCACGCGCTTCTTCCGCTTCGACAACTTCGATCGCGGACAGTCGGATTCGGTCTACGGCTGCCGAAATATCGATCCCTGCCTGCCGCCGAACGGCATCTTCGACCTGTTCAACATTGCACAAGTCAATTCGGGTCACAAGAGCAAGGTCAACTTGAGCTGGAAGCCCATGGACAACGTGATGCTATACGCCACGTATTCCGAGGGCTTCAGGCCGGGCGGCTTCAACCAGGGCGTCGGTGTGGTGCCGCCGAGCTCTCCGCTCTACGGCATTTTCACCGTTCCGCGCTTTTACGATAGCGATACTCTCAAGAATTACGAAATCGGCTGGAAGACACAACTGTTCGATCGCCGCCTGCAATTCAACGGTGCCGTATACGATGAAGAATGGTCGGATGTGCAGCTGCAGATCTACGATCCTTCTCTGTATGGCAATGCGGGGTTCACGGTGAACGGCCCGAACTACCGGGTACGCGGCGTCGAGGGCGATGTGATCTGGCGCATCACCGATACGCTGACCTTGAACTCCTCGTTCGCGTGGAATCGCAGCGAACAAGTCAACGATCCCACTCTCGTGGTCCAGGGCACCGATATTTCGCTCTTCCCCACCCGCGGCATCGGCAGCCCCTTGGCCAACGCTCCGCCGTTCCAGGGGAATGTTCGCCTTCGATATGCCGTCCCTATGTACGACTATCTGTGGCACGTGCAGGCGGGAGCCCAGCACACCGATCACTCGTATTCGGACGTCATCACCCAAGGTACTTTGGCGGCTCCGGACTACGAGCTCGCGCCGTACACCACCTACGATGCGGCGGCGGGTCTGGGAAAGGATGCGTGGGAAGTGGAATTTTACGGCGAGAACCTTACCGATACGCGAGCGCAACTCTTCATCAGCTCCGCGCAGTGGGTGACGCTGACGACGGTGAATCGTCCGCGCGTCATGGGCGTGCGCTTTTCCTACAAATTCGGCGCCGACAAGGACAAGCAGTAGCGATGCGCGCGCGGGCTCCGGTAGCAGATCGGCTCCATGACGGTAACGAGACGTGATTTCGTCACTGCAACGGGCGCGTTTGTGGCCGGCGCAACGTTCGCGCGGCTATCGTACGCAGCTCATCTTCCGGCGCGCAGCGGCTGGTCTTTGCCTGCAAAGCGTCCTTTTTGTGTCATCGAAAATGAATGGATACCGCTCAGCGATGGCACGCGATTGGGCGTCAGGCTGTGGATACCGCAGGGTGCGGAGCAGCAACCGGTGCCCGTCGTCTGGGAGTACCTGCCGTATCGCAAGCGTGATGGCGTTCGCAAGCGCGACGATGCGACGGCGCAGAACCTCGCTCCCCACGGCATCGCCTTTGCGCGTGTCGACATCCGCGGCACCGGCGACTCGGGCGGAGTGATGACCGATGAATATGCGCCACCGGAACTGAACGACGGTGTCGAATGCATCGCGTGGCTTGCCCGGCAACCATGGTCCAACGGTTCGGTCGGCATGCGCGGCATTTCCTGGGGCGGCATCAATTCGCTACGTGGGCGACAAGATCGTCGGCATGTCCAAACCCCAATGGATGCCGAGCCGTTCCGATGATCAGACCTCGGACGATGCCAAGTCGCTGGTGTTCGACTCGAAACCACTCGACTCGGATCTGGAGATACTCGGCTATCCTCTCGCCAGGATTCGCATCGGCGTCAACGTGCCGGTGGCGAAACTCGCCGTGCGATTGACGGAAGTGCTACCCAACGGCAAATCGTGGCTGGTCAGCTATGGGATCCTGAATCTTACCCACCGCGAGTCGCATGAGCACCCCACGGCGCTCAAGCCCGGAGAGTTGTACGACGTCCAAGTTCCGCTTTACATGGTGGCCCATCGCTTCAAGAAAGGCAGCCGGATTCGCGCCGCACTGTCGGAAAGCCTCTGGCCGCTGGTATGGCCGTCGCCCGAGATCGCGACCTTGACGGTCGATCTCGGTGCTTCGAGCTTGGTGCTGCCGGTTCGCCCCACACCCGCACGCGAGGCGGTGTTTCCCATTCCCGTGATCCGGTCCTCGGGGTCGAGCCCGTACACGCACACCGTCATGGGGCCCGGAACCGAAGCGAACCTGACATCACCGTTGAAGAGCACCCTGATACCGGAGATAGGAACCGTGGTCGAGACGCAGTCGAGCGAAAGGCTCGTCATCAAAGAAGGCCAACCGAATAGCAGTGCGTGGACCCAAGAGAACATGACCGCGTGGAAGCGCGGCGACTGGGATTGCACGGTGAGCGCCTCGTTCGAGCTGACCTCGACGCCGGAAGAGTTTCGTTTGACCGAGGTGCTGCGGGCCAAGAAGGGCGATACCGAAATTTTCAAGCGCGAACAATTCAGCACCATCAAGCGCGATCTACTCTAGGGGCTCCGAAGCAGCACCTCATCCATCGATGCCAGTATCCAGACGTCATTTTCTAGTCGGTTCGAGCGCCGTGATCGCGAGCGCCGCGGTGGGTCACTCCCCGGCATCGCCATCGACAAAAACCGGCCGCGCCTGGCGATTGCCCGACAAGAAACCGTTCCGCAGCATCGAGAACGAGTGGATCACGCTCAAGGACGGCACGCGGTTGGCGGCGCGCATGTGGCTACCGGTGGGCGCCGAGCTGTCGCCCGTTCCCGTCGTTTGGGAATACCTACCGTATCGCAAGCGCGACTCCGAACGTCATCGCGACACGGGGTGGGCCGAAGCGTTCGTGCCCTATGGATTTGCGTTCGTGCGCGTGGACATTCGCGGCTCCGGAGATTCGGACGGTGTGTTGCTCGGCGAATATTTGCAGCAGGAACAGAATGACGCCGTCGAGGTGATCGCCTGGCTGGCGCGCCAGTCGTGGTCCAATGGGGCGGTGGGCATGCGAGGAATTTCCTGGGGGGGCTTCAGCTCCCTGCAAGCGGCAGCGCTCGCGCCTCCCGCGTTGAAAGCCATCGTTCCGCAATGCGCGTCGGACAATCGGTACACGGACGACGCGCACTATGTCGGGGGCGCGCTCACGCTGGATAACTACGATTGGGGCGCGGAGTTCAAGACGGTGCTGGTCGGTGCGCCGGATCCCGCGATCGTCGGCGATCGCTGGCGCGAGATGTGGCTGAGCCGTCTGAAAGCAACGCCGCCGATCTTGGCCGAGTGGCTGTCGCATCAACGGTACGATGAGTTTTGGCAGCATGGATCGGTTGCGGTGGACTATTCGCGAATTAAGTGCCCGGTCTATGCCGTCGACGGGCAAATCGATTCTTACCGGGACTTCGTGCCGCGCCTTCTGAGTCATCTGCACGTTCCGCGCAAAGGGCTCATCGGCCCGTGGGGACACAAGTATCCGCAACTCGCCGACGCCGGGCCGGGATTGGACTGGGTCTCCGAGGAAGTGCGATGGTGGAGTCAATGGCTGCTAGGGGTAGATACGGGAATCATGGATGAACCCATGATGCGGGTTTTTCTCGAACAGCGTACCGCGGCTGAAGTGTGGCCGAATGATGTTCCGGGCCGGTGGGTGTCAGAGCCTTCATGGCCGTCACCCCGCATCTCGTCTCGGATCCTGTACTTGAATTCGGATGCCTTGGGCGATCAACCAGGCACCGAAGCCATTCGCCTCTGCCGATCGCAAGAAACGCTTGGCCTGACCAAGCGCGAGTGGTTTCCCTGGAACTTGAACATCGATTTGCCGCCGGACCAGACACCCGACGACAAAAGATCTCTGGCCTTCGATACCGCCCCCCTCCCCGAGGATATTGAAATTGTCGGCCGGCCTTCAGCTCTCATCCGCGTATCCTCCAGCGAACCGGTTGCCAAACTCGTCGTGCGCATCAATGAGGTGACGCCGGAGGAGAAGTCCTGGTCCGTGAGCTACGGTGTTCTGAATCTGACCCACCGGGACGGGCACGAGGCGCCGACTGCCTTGGAGCCCGGCCATCGCTACGATGTTGAAGTGCCGTGCTACTTCGCGGCGCATCGCTTCAAGAAGGGGAATCGCATTAGGGTGGCCGTCAGCGAATCCATCTGGCCGATGCTGTGGCCGTCACCCCGGCCAGTAACCCTTGAAATTACCACCGGCGCTTCTCACTTATCCCTTCCGGTCCGGCCGAATGGCGCCGAGTCGACGCCCATGCCGATTGCGATTCTAAGGGATCGCGTTCGCGCGAGCGTGCGAGCAGATCCAGCGGAACTCAAAAACTACACCATTACGCAGACTGGACCCGATGCCGAGGGCCGAGTCATGCTGCATAAACGGCTAAGAGACCCGCCCGAAACACTCGCGGATATTGGCACCACCATGTCGGGAGGCAGCGATTGGTATATGTCGATCAAGGAGGGAGACCCCAACAGTTCCGTCTGGAAATTGCAGTGGTTCAGCGGCCTTAAGCGCGGTGGCTGGGATACGAGTTTGCGGTCGACTCTTGAGCTCACATCCACAGCGGCGGATTTCCGAATGAAGGAATCGATTCGTGCGCTGGAAGGCGACCAGGTCGTCTTCGAACGGCACTGGGACCATACGATAAAACGCGATCTGCTTTAGGTCACGGCCGCCGGCGTACCTCGTCATTGGCGATCCATGTACGTTTACAAATCGCGAGCCGCTGTCGGGATCTTGCCCTGTTTAACGTGGCGATCGACGGCGGCTCGGGCGCTCGTCCTCCAACAGTAGACTCGACGTTCCGTCCAATTCGAAATCACAGAACCAACTCGGGACGCATTGTTGGCGTGGATCACTAGTTCCCGGCCGACGCTCGCTGAGGGAGGTGTCAGCGCGCAAGCGCGGAAACCAGTTCACTGCGTCTTTCCCAGAACTGCCGTCTGATATGCCGCCAGCATCGGCGGCATTTCGATCGAACCGTGGTGGTGGAACTGCTTCCAGTTTCTCGTCTCGCGGCGAAAGATTCGGCTGGTGCGAATCGCAAGCTCCAGTCGCTCGCGCCCTTGAAGCCAGCCGCGCCGAATACCGCCCAAAGGATTATCCATAGCGGCCTCCGCGTCACTACTCCAATTCGTCTGCATAGCCTTTAAGTCCCTTGCGTTGAGCGCCGCGTAGAAGCGCGAGAGCGCTTGGGCCGGATCGTGGCTGTCGTTATTTGGCTCGTTCCCTGTTACTGCGGTTGCTATTATCATTGCAAATATCCTTTGTTGATTGGTTCGTCGAGATGGGCATTCGCCGCATTTAAGCACGCATAGCGTCGCTAACCTCAAACGCCGGCGGGCTCAAGCACCTTCCGATATACCTGCAGTGAAGTCCCGATTTGACTCGCCGGGGTGGCGGCAGATCAGTCTCATTCTGCCGGGCGCGTGAACATCATGCCCCAATGCCAGGGTGAGTCAGGTAGTTGAGGAGACATCAGCCACCGAAGCCCGGCCTTTTCAGCCCACGCTCGACACTGAGCGGGCCGCGGCCGGATTCCAAGCGGCGGCCCGCGAGGCGTTTCAATATCGTGTCGCCAATGAATCACGCCGACAATTGCCCCGGCGCGTGCAACCCTAAACGCTTCGCGCAGCAGGCCGACGGGATCTTCAATATGCAGTATGTTGAACAGCATGACGTAGCTCGCCGACTGATCGGGCCGGCCGCAACCTTCCGACACAAAGTCGCGTTGCTCCACAACGATGTTGCGGATACCTGCTCGTGAAGCGCGGGCGATGGTCGCGCCGACCATCAGCGGATCAATATCCGTTGCATAGACGATGCCGGAGACTCGACGCACCGCCGCAATCGTGAACGTACCGTATCCACAGCCGAATTCGGCGACGTCGCCGGACAAGCGGACACATCCGAGTGCCTCCAAAATGCCGTCAGCCTGGAAATAAGACTCCCACTGCGCGGCGGCCGGCATACCACTGTCTCGACCCTTAGCCACGATAGCGCTCCGAAATGAAAACAAGTATCGGCGTGTAGAATTGTGCTGGCAATTGAGCCAATCGATACGCCGTTCGATGAACATTCCCTTGTGCGCATTAAGCCTAGCCGGCGAGTTTCCCGGCGTTCATACTGGAGCGCCGGCCGATCCATCTTTTGGCGTCGTTACAGTCGAGAAACCAGGCTAACTCCATGACAAAGCACCTCTTGGCAGCGACGCTCATGGCGCTAACGGTCGTGCCGTTCAGCACCTACGCCGCGGATGCCGAACGCCAAGCCGACGTCGCAAAACGTGGCGCGGATGTGATGCCCTTTAGCCTAAAAGCAACCACCCATATTTTCACGAAGACTTCGAGGGGCGGCACGCAGCGTGTGATTGCCAAGGATGCCGCTGATGCGCAGCAGATTCAGTTGGTGCGTGAACACTTGCACTACATCCAAGCCCACTTTCAGCACGGCGACTTCGCGGGGCCGTCGCATGTCCACGGTACCGATATGCCGGGCCTCAACGAGCTTAAATCGGCAAAACCCGGCGCGATCGCAATTGCTTACCGCGACGTGACCGGTGGCGCGGAGCTCAGCTATCGAACTGCCGACGCCGGCTTGGTGACCGCTTTGCACACTTGGTTCGATGCGCAAGTGTCCGATCACGGCGACGACGCGATGGCTGGGCACATGCAGCACGATGATTCGCCAAATCAGTAGGCGGCGAGTCGAGCCTATCTCGTAGATCATACAGTAACCAGCGAACCGCTATTGGACCCACCGCCATGCCATCAAGAATCGCTCGCCGTGATTTTCTGAAGCTCTCGAGCCTCGCTGCTCTGACAGCGGGAATCGAACCCTTTTCAACTGCCAACGCGCAAACCGCCTCAGCGCCGATGGGGACGGCGGATTACACGCTGCGGATTGCCACCGGGCTCGTCGAGCTGGCGCCCAAGCACATTGTGTCGACCACTCTCTATAATGGTCAGTTTCCTGGGCCGCTGTTGCGATTCAAGGAAGGTCAGCGGGTCACGGTTGATCTTTACAACGATACCGATACGCCGGAGCTGGTTCATTGGCACGGCCAAATGATCCCGAGCGATGTGGACGGCGCAGCGGAAGAAGGTACGCCGTTCGTGCCGGCCCACGGCAAGCGCCGCGTTTCTTTCGTGCCGAGGCCCGCGGGCTTTCGTTTCTATCACACCCATGTGGTCGCCGCCGGGGACTTGAACCGCGGTACCTACACGGGCCAGGCGGGACCCGTCTACATTGAGCCAAAGAACAATCCTGGCGCCTATGACCGCGAGATTTTCCTGGTGATGAAGGAATTTGGCCCCTCCTTCAGCCGCGGCGGCGATATGGCGATGGACTTTCTCGCCGGCGATCCGATCAAAGAATTGCAGCGCAGGGGAAAGCGCGCCGACGAAGAAGCCAAGGAAAAGGCCAAAGGGTTTGAGGTCGGTTACGAGCGGTTCAGCATTAACGGCAAGATGCTTGGGGCCGGAGAACCGCTGCGCGTCAAACACGGCGAGCGCGTTCTGCTGCACGTATTAAACGCGAGCGCAGGCGAGACTAGGAGCCTCGCTCTGCCTGGGCATGTCTTTCGGGTGGTGGCGCTCGACGGAAATCCGGTTCCGACGCCCGCCGTGGTCCCCGTGCTATGGCTGGGCACGGCCGAACGCATCTGCGCCATCGTTGAGATGAATCATCCCGGCGTGTGGGCGTTGGGTGATCTCGACGACGACGATCGCCGGCATGGCATGGGCATTGTCGTCGAATACTCAGGACGATCCGGCAAACCGCAGTGGGTGAAGCCGAAACCGCATCGCTGGGATTACGCGCGCTTCGGCAAGATCACGGCTGCGCCGGCGGCGCCCGATGAAACAATCGAGATGACCATCGTCAAAAACAATGCCGCGCTCAACGGGTTCAATCAGTGGACGCTCAACGGCGAAGCTTTTTCGATGCAGACGATGAAGCCGAATTTCACCGTGCAGCAGGGGCGGCGCTATCGCCTGAAATTCCGCAATGCCAGCGACGACATCCATCCCCTTCACCTACATCGGCACAGCTTTGAATTGACGCAGATTGGCGGTAAGGCAACCGCAGGCGTGGTCAAAGATGTCGTGATGCTGGGCGGCTTCCAGGAGCTCTCCTGCGACTTCATCGCCGATAATCCGGGGCTGACGCTATTTCACTGTCATCAGCAATTGCACATGGATTTTGGATTCATGGCGCTGTTCAAATATGCGTGAGCGATCCGCCCTTGAGGTCCTACTCACCTTCCTCAAGCTCGGGGTGTCATCGTTTGGCGGCCCTATTGCTCACCTCGGCTATTTCCGCGAGGAAATTGTGGTTCGCCGCCGTTGGGTCGATGACGCTACTTATACGGATCTTGTCGCGCTCTGTCAGTTTCTGCCCGGGCCCGCGAGCAGCCAGGTCGGATTTTCTCTTGGGCTCATGCGTGCGGGATACTGGGGCGCCGTCGCCGCCTGGGCCGGCTTTACCCTCCCATCGGCCGTACTTCTGACGGCGTTTGCGTACGGCGCCGGGGCACTCGGCGGACCCATTGGCATGGGCGTATTACACGGCCTGAAGCTAGTCGCCGTTGCGATCGTCGCGCAGGCCGTCTGGGGGATGGCGCGCACGCTGTGCCCTGACCGGCAGCGCGCCTCCATAGCCTTGGTCGCGACACTGCTGATCCTTTTCAGCACCTCGCCAGTTGCTCAAGTCAGCACGATTCTGCTGGGCGGCATCGCCGGCCTGTGGCTGTGTCGGGCGCCGGCGCCACCCTTGGCAGGACCGCTAGGCGTACCGGTGTCACGACGTGTCGGCTTTCTGGCGCTAACGATCTTTGTGGTCCCGCTCGTTGCGCTTCCCGTACTGGGCAGATCATCGCAAGGGGTTGAACTGTTCGACGCCTTCTACCGCTGCGGAGCGCTGGTGTTCGGAGGCGGTCATGTGGTACTGCCGTTATTGAGCAAGGCGTTTGTGACGCCCGGCTGGCTGAGTCAAGATTCCTTCCTCGCCGGCTACGGCGCTGCGCAGGCAGTGCCCGGACCGTTGTTCACGTTTGCGGCCTACCTCGGCGCAGTGGTCGAGCCCTCGCACCGCATTGCGGGCGCAGCGCTGGGTCTGGTCGGCATCTTCCTGCCCGGCATTCTGATTCTCCTTGGTACGTTGCCGTTTTGGGACGTGTTTCGCCAGCGTGTCGGCGCGCAAGCCGTCATGCGGGGAATCAATGCGGCGGTGGTGGGGTTGCTAGGTGCGGCGCTCTACAATCCGTTGTGGATCAGCTCGGTGAAGTCGTCCGGCGATTTCGCGCTGGCGCTCGTTGGGTTTGTATTGCTTAGCGCCTGGCGCACGCCGCCGCTCATGGTGGTTATTTTGGGCGTGCTTGGCGGGATGATATTGGCGTAACCCCCGAGTCGGCCGTATGCCCCTGCTAGAATTCGAATTCATGAAACAGTCACGACGCGCGCAGCATTGGGGCCAAACGGCATTCGCGGCCGTCGCCGCGTGTCTTGCGGCGAGTGGCCTGTCGATTTCTCCCGCAGCGTTCGCCGCTCCGACATGGCAATTCGCGGTATCGGGGGACTCTCGCAACTGCGGCGATGTGGTCATGCCATCGATTGCGGCGGATGCGCGCGCCCACCAAGCCGTCTTTTATTGGCACCTTGGGGACTTGCGCGCTATTGACGACTTTGACGAGGACTTTCGGGCGCTTCATCCGAAAGCCTCCATCGCGGAATATTTGAGCACGGCGTGGATCGATTTCCAGCGCAATCAGATCGAGCCATTCGGCACCATGCCGTTCTTTCTGGGCATCGGCAATCATGAAACCATTGCACCGAAAACTCGCGAGGACTTCGTCATTACTTTCGCGGACTGGCTGAACGCTCCGCAGATCCGCGAGCAACGTCTGAAAGATAACCCTCAAGACCACCAAGTCCGCACGTACTATCACTGGATCCGCGACGGCGTGGATTTCATCAGCCTGGATAACTCGACCGTAGATCAGTTCGACTCGGCGCAGATAAAATGGCTGAATGCGGTACTGCAGAGCGACCGCCAAGACTCCACTATCCGGGCACTTGTCGTCGGCATGCATGAGGCGCTCCCCGAAAGCCTCGCGCGCGGCCACAGCATGAGCGATTCGCCGGGTGCCGAGGCGGCAGGCCTGCAGGTTTACGCGCAGTTGCTCGAGGTCCGAAAGACCAAGCCGGTTTACGTGCTCGCGTCTCATTCGCACTTTGTCATGGAAGGGATTTTCAACTCTCCTTATTGGCAAGAACACGGGGGCGTATTGCCCGGCTGGATCATCGGCACGGGCGGCGCATTTCGCTATGCGCTGCCGCCCGGCGCGGCCCAGGCAAAGCTCGCCAAGACGCATGTCTACGGCTATCTGTTGGGGACGGTGAACGCGCCGGACGCCGCCAGCCAGAATCCCATTCACTTTGAATTTCGAGAAGTGACGGAGACGGCCGTCCCGATCGACGTCGCCCAGCGTTTCGGCGCGGACTTCTCGCACCGCTGTTATCAAGAGAACGCCCAGAATTGATTCGCGCAACCATGCCGGAAAACACCTCCGCTCTACATTTGGTGCTCACCGGTGATCCGGCGCTCTTCGCCATCGTGCGGCTGTCGCTGATGGTGAGCCTTAGCGCCGCGCTGTTCGCCGCGCTGATCGGAGTGCCGTTGGGCGCGCTGATTGCGCTCACGCGATTTCGCGGCAAAGAGCCTGTGATTGTCATACTCAACGCGCTGATGGGCTTGCCGCCGGTGGCGGTGGGGCTGGCGGTTTACCTGACCCTGTCGCGCTCCGGACCTCTTGGGTCATGGAGCCTGCTGTTTACGCCGCAGGCGATGGTGATCGCGCAGACCGTGCTGGTGACTCCCATCATTGCGGCTCTCACCCGGCAAACCATCGAGGACTTGTGGATCGAGTACCGCGACGAATTGACCGCTATGAATATCGGCCCGCTGCTCAGGGTGCGGACGCTGATCTGGGACGCACGATTTTCGCTCGTGACGGCCCTGCTTGCGGGATTCGGGCGAGCGGCCGCGGAAGTCGGCTCCATCATCATCGTCGGCGGCAATATCGAGGGCTTCACACGCACCATGACGACGGCGATTGCGCTGGAGACGTCGAAGGGCAACCTGCCGCTCGCGATCGGTCTGGGCATGGTCCTAATTTTCATCGTCATTCTCATCAGCGCCCTGGCCTGGGGCGCGCGCCGTGCCGGCGAACGCTTCGCGCGATGAACTCGCCCGCATCCACATCCGCCGCCGACCTACCCATTCACTTCGAAGCAGTGGGAATCCTCGCCGGCGAAGTGACGATCCTCGATCGGGTTTCGATCAAAATCTCATCGGGAGCGCCGACCGTTCTCATCGGGCCCAACGGCTCCGGAAAGACGACTCTACTGCGCGCGGCGATGGGGCTAACCCGTCCGTCGTTCGGGCAAATAACCTGGGGCGGCCGCGAGGCCTCGCCACCGACGCGCCGCGCCATCGTGTTTCAGCGGCCGGTAATGCTCCGGCGCAGCGCTGCCGGGAATATCAGCTACGCCCTCGCTGCCTCCGGCGTGCCGCGCGCCGAACGCGGACAGCGTACCGCCGAATTGCTGTCGTTGGTCGGGCTCGAAGCTCTCTCAGGCCGTCCGGCGCGACGGCTGTCGGGGGGCGAGCAGCAGCGGCTCTCTCTGGCCCGTGCGCTGGCCCGTGACCCCGCGGTCTTGTTTTTGGATGAGCCGACCGCGAGTCTCGACCCCGCCGCCACCAAGGCGATCGAGGACCTCGTGCGGACCATTAGCGCCCGCGGCATCAAGGTTGTGATGGCCACTCACAATCTCGGCGAAGCTAAACGGCTTGCGGGTGAGATCGTGCTGCTGCATCGCGGCGGTGTCATCGAGAGCGGGCCGGCGAGCGCGTTCTTTGCGGCCCCGGCGACCGAGGAAGCGAAAAAATATCTCGCCGGCGAATTGTTGGTTTAACGCGGGGGGGGAAGCAAACGATGAACTTCAGGTGTGCCGCCCGTGCTTTTATCGGCGCCGTTGCATTCGGTGCGATTGTTCTTGCCGCCGCGTCGTGCGGCGCGCGGCAGGACAGGTCGATCGTGGTCGCTTCGACCACCTCGACCCAGGACTCCGGCCTGTTCGACTATCTCCTGCCGATCGTCACGGAGAAAACCGGCATTACCGTGAAAGTTATCGCGCAAGGCACCGGCCAGGCGCTCGACACCGGCCGGCGCGGCGATGCCGACGTGGTGTTCGTGCACGCTAAGGCGGCGGAATTGAAATTCCTCGCGGACGGCGAAAGCTTGAAACGCTACCCGGTGATGTACAACGACTTTGTGCTGATCGGACCGAAGAGCGATCCCGCGGGCATCAAGGGCGTGAAGGATGTCAGCGAGGCGCTGCGCCTCATCAAGGACAAACGGGCACCTTTCATTTCGCGCGGCGACCGTTCCGGCACTCACATCGCCGAGCTCAATCTCTGGAAGGAGTCCGGCATCGACATCGTTGATGACAAGGGCTCCTGGTACAAATCGATAGGCCAGGGCATGGGCGCCGCGCTCAACACGGCCGCCGCGAGCGATGCGTACGTGCTGTCGGATCGCGCCACCTGGATTCATTTCAAGAATAAGGGCGACTTACAAATCGTGGTCGAAGGCGACAAACACCTCTTCAACCAGTACGGCGTCATGCTGGTGAACCCGCAGAAGCATCCGAACGTGAAGAGTGTCCTGGGCCAGCGGTTCATCGACTATTTGATCTCGCCGCAAGGGCAGAACGACATCGCGAACTACAAGATCAACGGCGAGCAATTGTTCTACCCCAATGCCAATGACCCGGGAGCGTAATGCGCGTCCGGCTCCGGCAGGTCGGCGGCTTCACCACCGATACAGAGTAGCGACGAATTCTTTCGGATAGGTCGCCGGTCCCGCCGGCAGTTCCACGAACCTATCGGTGCCGACCAGATTGATGTAGTCCCCCGAGGTATT
>PKXS01000079.1 GCA_003132425.1 Gammaproteobacteria bacterium
ACAGGCAACGATTTCATCACTATGAACTTCCCCTTTTTTGGCCGATCTGAGACTTTCAGGAGGAATCGACGTCCTTCGAACCGTGAGTGCCTTGCGCCCGCTGCGCATCGACCCGATCTCATGGACTTGGAAGTACTACGGCGATCTACACTGTAACAGGGAACGAATCGTTGAAGCGGTTAACGCCGCGGGCCGCGACGAGTACGGATCGGGTGTCCTTAGCCGCTGACTTGCGACCCGATCACCGGTAAATTTCCGGTAGACTGCGACGTCGAAATCAGCTGGCGTTTTCCTGCAGAAATACGGGAATCTTCAACGCCTCCAGCTCATAACGCTCTGGATCCACTAAAGAACCATAGCCCACCTAGCGACTACGCCTTCTCTCCCACCGCTAACTCCGCGAGTTTAAAGGGAACTCCGCATCCCCCAATGCCGCAGTACCCATCGGGATTCTTCGCCAGATACTGCTGGTGATAGTCCTCGGCATAATAAAATTCCGGCGCGCCGATGATTTCCGTGGTGATGGCGCCGAGGCCGGCCTTCGACAGTGCCGCGGTATACGCATCGCGCGACTGCTCGGCTTGTTGTCGTTCGCGGTCCCCATCAGTGAATATGGCGGAGCGGTACTGCGTGCCCACATCGTTGCCCTGCCGCATGCCCTGGGTCGGGTCATGCGACTCCCAAAATATTCGCAGCAGCGCGGCATAGCTCGTCTTATTGGGATCGAATACGACGCGCACCACTTCGTCGTGCCCCGTCATTCCGCTGCAGACTTCTTCATACGTCGGGTTTGGCGTGAATCCACCCGCGTAACCGACAGCCGTCGAATACACGCCATGCGCCTGCCAGAATTTCCGTTCAGCTCCCCAAAAGCAGCCCAGCCCAAATAGCGCCAATTCCATTCCGGCGGGAAATGGCGGCACGATGCGATTGCCGGAGACGAAGTGACGCTCCGATACCTGCATGGCATTGGGTCGCCCGGGAAGCGCTTGGCGCGGCGCCGGCATGATTGCGGATTTTCTGAACAGCCCCATAGACCACAGTGTGTGGCCGGCTAGCCCGAGATTCAAGTCACGGCAACGTGCGTTAGGGCCTTGCTTGTCCGATCACGGCAGGTTGCGCTTCGGCGGGCGCTGAAGTTGTCGGCGGCGCGGGCGCCGGGTCGACAGGGACTACGGGCAAACTGTAGGCATCCACCTTTGTCTTGGCGTCCTGCTCGAGGCGTTGCCTATCTTGGGACGATCTCAGTTGTTCGCGGGTACGCTCGAACTCCGCGTTGCGCTGCGCCTCCTCGGCGGGCTCCTTTTGCGCCGCAAGCTTTTCGACGGCAATTCGCGCATTGAGGCAGTCCGTGTCAGTGCGCGCCTTGGCGGGGTTCTGGTCGCACTTCATCAACACGCCATCCAGAGCGACGCGATCCTCCAGCAGGTCATCGACCGACATCGACGGTATATGCCGCGGACTACAGGCCGCGCCGCCAAGTACGACGGCACACAAAAACCCGAATGCTACGATTTGTTTGCTCGAATTTCGCATATAGCTTCCCACTGGCAATGGTACCCAAAACAAACGGCTGTCGCGGCACCTCGGCTGTGACGCATCTCACGACTTGACAAATTCTTCATCCGGCCAAGCGTCGGCGGCTGCGCCGCGCCGCTTACCCGCGGCGCCCTTCGAGTTTGACCGCGCTGCAGCGCATGTGTACCGTTCCGATTCATGTCCACGCGAAAAGCGGAAAAAGAAGCCAAACCCGACTTTGAGACGGCAATGCGAGATCTCGAAGAACTCGTCGATCGGCTGGAGCAAGGCGACCTGCCGCTCGAAGAATCGCTTGCGGCATTCGAGCGCGGCGTCATGCTGACGCGAAGCTGTCAAACCGCGCTCAAAGAGGCGGAGCAGAAAGTCGAGATCTTGCTCAAGAAGGCCGGGGAGCATGCCGCGGAAGACTTCGATCCCGACGATACCAAAGCAAGCTGAAGTGCTTCCGGTGAGCGCGGATTTGATGGAGGCGCGAATGCGCGGCTATCAGGCACGCATCGAGGAGGTGCTGGCTGGGGCCCTACCGTCGGCGGATCTGGTGCCGCAACGATTGCACGCTGCGCAGCGCTACTCGGTGCTGGGCGGCGGCAAGCGTCTACGGCCCTTGCTGGTATATTCCACCGGAGAAGCCTTGGGACTACCCGTGGCGACATTGGATATACCGGCCGCGGCCGTGGAACTCATCCACGCATACTCGCTCGTTCACGACGACTTGCCGGCGATGGACAACGACGACCTGCGTCGCGGTCAACCCACCACCCATCGCGCCTATGATGAAGCGACCGCCATTCTGGTGGGGGATGCGCTGCAGGTCTTGGCGTTTTCGATACTTGCGCAGGAACGTACGGACGATCTAAGCGTTGCTGCGCGATTGAAGATGATTCAAATTCTCGCGAACGCCAGCGGCACCGCCGGGATGGCGGGCGGCCAAGCCTTGGACCTTGCTGCCGTGGGCCGTCGGCTGAATCTCCAGGAACTCGAGGCCATGCACCGGCTCAAGACCGGCGCGCTGATTCGGGCAAGCGTGTTGCTGGCGGCGGCATGCGCTCCCGATCTATCGGTTGCCGAGTGGGGGGCGCTTGACGGCTATGCGCAAGACATCGGGCTCGCTTTTCAAATCCAAGACGATATTCTCGACATCGAGGGCTCGACTCAAGATCTCGGCAAGACGACCGGAGCCGACGCTGCGCGCGCCAAGCCGACCTATCCCAGCATTCTCGGGCTGGAATCCGCCAAATCCCGAGCTCAGGATCTTAAGCGTCGTGCGTGCGACCGATTAAGCCTGTTTGGCGGCCGCGCCGAAGTGCTGATTTGGCTGGCTTCCTACGTGGTCGATCGCCGGGTTTAGCTGCTGCGCTCCGCGCTCTGCAGGCGGCCTATCATGCTGCGCAAGAACACTTGATTGAATCGTAGCTGGCACTCCGCCGATACCTGTTCTAGAAGCGTGGAGCTCACCTTCATGACCGTCACGGATCCGGAGGCATTGATGGTTGCGGTGCGCTTGGCCCCGCGCACGTAGCTGGTTTCACCGAAGCAATCGCCGCTTTCGAGGTAACCCAACGCCTTGCCGTGGCGTTGGACGCCGACGCGCCCTTGCACGATGATGTAGAAGCGATCGTCCATTTCGCCTTCCTTCACGATCTCCTCCGCGTCGCCGTAGTCCTGCCAGCTGCTGGCGCGCAGCACTTCCCATATTTCGCCGTGCGAGAATTCGTGAAAGAATTTAAGCTTCCGCAGCAAGCTGAACTGTTCCTGCTGATCGATCCGATTGTACTGCGCGCGCAATTTCTGGTGGACACGCGTGAGTTCGGCGGCGAAATCCAGGCCGGTCTTGTAGCGCTTTTCCGGATCCTTCTGCAACGCCATTGCTGTCACGTTCTCGAGCTCCTCGGGGATCTCGGGACGTAAGGTGTGAATGGGCGGTGGAGTCGCAAACACGATCTGATGCAGGAGCTTCTGTAAGTTGCCCGCTCTAAAGGGGCGCGTGCCGGTCAGCAGCTCGTACATCACTGCGCCAAGCGAATACAAATCCGAGCGATTGGTCAGTTCGATCGACTGCACTTGCTCGGGCGACATGTAGGACGGACTGCCGGCGATTCCCTCGATGCGCGAGATCTCCGAATCGGCGACTAGGGCAATGCCGAAGTCGATTATTCGCACGTCGCTGTCCAGGGTGAGCATGATGTTGCTCGGCTTGATGTCGCGATGAATGACGCCGCGGCTGTGCGCGTAGTGCAGCGCCCGGGCCGCCTTGTATACCAACTCGACCACATCGTCGATGCGCAGTAAGTTGTCCGGCCGGCAATAGGCGGCCAAGGTGCGCGCGCCGTGCACATGCTCGGTCACGATGTAGCAGTGCCCGTTCTCCTCTCCCGCATCGTAAATCGGCAGGATATTCGGATGCTGCAACATGCCGACCATATGGGCTTCGGATAGAAACATCTTGCGTGCGATCCGTTTGCGGTTCTCATCGCCGCTGGTGTCCACGTTGTAAACCTTGATCGCCACGTCGCGGCCGTAATAGGGGTCATGCGAGAGGTACACCACGCCCGTGCTGCCGCGTCCCACCTCGTTAATAATCATGTACTTGCCGATCTTCTCGGGCAACGAAGCGCGGCTGGCTTGGGATTTCGCGGGTTGACTGGAGCGAGTGTTGGTCAAGGGTAACCGTGCGCTACGGGGCGACTGTTCAATTCGTGCCCAAAGGATACTGGGGCGACGCGGCGTAAACTGTGATTTCGGTCCAAGCTCAGCGAAAGTGATCGTATCCCTGAACCGCAATGGCGAATTCGCGGCCATTCAGGGTCCACGTCACATCTGTTCCTGAGCGCAGCTCGCCGATCGCCGTCAGCCTTAAGTCTAATCGGGCGGCCGCAGATGCCAGTTCAGCGAAACGGTGCTGAGGCACGGCGACCAGCAATTCGTAGTCATCCCCGGCCGCCATCGCCCAGTCGCGCGCTTGCTCCGGCGCCGCGACGCTGCGCAGGGCCGGCGACATGGGCAAGCGATCGATGTCGACGTGCGCCGCAAGTCCGCTGGCGCTCGCGAGCTTCGGCAGATCACCCGCCAGTCCGTCGGACAGGTCCATCGCCGCGCTGGCGATCCCGCGTGCTGCCTGACCGAATTGCACTCGGGGCTCAGGATACTCAAAGCGCCGAATGAGTTGATCGGCAAGCGCGCGGTCCTGAGCTAAGCATGTCGCACTGACCAAAGCGAGTCCCGCGCCGGCATCGCCGAGTGTCCCGGTGACGGCGAGCAAATCGCCCGCGCGCGCGCCGCTGCGCCGCATCGCGGTGCCGCGTGGCACGTGTCCCAGCACTTGCACGCTGATAGTCAAGGGGCCGCGCGTCGTATCGCCGCCGACCAGCGTTACGCCGTGCGCATCTGCAAGCCCCAGAAGTCCGTCCGAGAAGCGCTGCAGCCACTTTGAATCCGCACTCGGGACGGTGAGAGCAAGCGTCGCCCAAGCGGGAATCGCGCCCATCGCAGCCAAGTCGCTCAAGTTCACGGCAAGCGCGCGATGACCGATCGAGCGCGCATCGGTGTCCGTCGGAAAATGCCGGCCCTCGATAATCGTATCGACGGTAGCCGCCAATTCAGAGTGCGCCGGCATGGCGAGCAACGCTGCATCATCGCCGATACCGAGGATCACGCCAGAGTCGCCCCGGGAAACCGCGCCCGGGCGCATAAAGAAGCGTCGAATCAATTCGAACTCGCCCGGACCGGCATCGCTCTTATCCGACTTGGCGGTAGTCATCGTCCTAGCCCGCGGGTTGACCGTATTCATCCGGCCGCAATTCCCGAGCGGCCCGGTCCAGCACCGCATTGACGAACTTGTGCCCGTCGGTCGCGCCGAATTGTTTGGACAACTGCACGGCCTCTGCGAGCGCGACCCGGTACGGCAAATCGGGACAAAACTCCAGTTCGTGCAGGCCCAACCACAACACGGCATGTTCGACGGGATCAAGTTCGGGCGGCGGGATCTCGCTCAAGCGGCTCAGCCGCGAATCCAACGCATCGCGGTTCGATGCTATTGCCTTGATGAGTTCCCGAAAATAGTCGCGATCGACTCGATCCGCCTGCGGATCGTCTGCAAACTGCTGAACGGTGTCTTGCCACGGGCGAGGGTTGATTTGCAGTTGATAGAGCGCCTGCAGCGCAAGCCGGCGTGCGAAGCTGCGGGCGCGATGGCCCGGCCGGCCGGCACGGCCGCTGGCCTTCATCGTTACGGGTCCAGGCGGCGCAGCAGGTTCGCCATTTCGATCGCCGCCATGGCCGCATCGGCTCCCTTGTTGCCGGCCTTGCCTCCGGCTCGGTCCACTGCCTGCTCCATCGTGTCGGTGGTCAGCACGCCGAATGCGATCGGCACGCCGGTCTCAAGCGCAATTCGCGCCAGGCCGGAGGCGCATTCGCCGGCGACATAGTCGAAGTGAGGGGTCTGGCCGCGTACCACGGCTCCGAGGGCGATGATCGCCTCATAGCGATGCGACATCGCCAACCGGCGCGCCACGATGGGGATGTCGAACGCGCCCGGCACGCGCACGATCTCAATCTGCTTTTCAGCCGCTCCATGGCGCTTGAGCGCATCCAAAGCGCCGCGCAACAAGGGTTCGACGACAAAATCATTGAACCGCGCGGCAACGATTCCAAAGCGCAAATCGCGAGCCAGTAGCTCTCCCTCTATTATTTTCGGCTGGTCGGTAGGCAAGTTATTTCCTCATTCCGAGAATGCGCGCAGTATAGCTCCCGCAACCTCATTCGCCGCCATCGACGTAACTTGTTACCTCTAGATCGAAGGCGGCAAGGCCTTGAAGCTGCTTGGGCGCGCTCAGCACGCGCATGCGCTTCAGGCCGAGATCTTTGAGTATTTGCGCGCCGATTCCATACGTTCTGACGACCGTCGCACCGCTGCCGTGCGCCGTTGCGGGCTTAGCGTCGAGCTGGCGCACGCTGTCCATGAAGTGCCGCGGACTTTCCTCCGGCCTTAGGATCACCACGACACCCGAGGGTTCCGTGGCCACACGGCGCAGCGCCGCCCGCAGCGGCCAACCGAGACTTTCGCTTCGCACCCCGACCACGTCCCGCAGCGTATCGTTGATATGCACCCGCACCAGGGGCGGCACGCTGGAATTCAGATCGCCCTTAACGAGTGCAATATGCACGTTCTTGTTGACGTGATCCTCATAGCAGCAAAGTCTAAAGTTACCGTACTCGGTATTCACGGGCTCATCATAGATCCGCTCCACCGACCGCTCGTTCTTCAATCGGTAGCGAATGAGATCCGCGATGGTGCCGATCTTAAGGCGGTGAGTCTTGGCAAATAATTCAAGATCCGGCCGGCGCGCCATCGTGCCGTCGTCATTGAGGATCTCGACGATCATGGCCGCCGGGGAAAACCCGGCGAGTCTCGCCAGATCGCAGCCCGCCTCGGTGTGCCCGGCGCGGGTCAACACGCCGCCGGGCTGAGCCATCAACGGAAAAATATGGCCCGGCTGGCGCAGATCCTCCGGACGCGCGTTGGGCGCCACCGCCGTCTTGACCGTGTGCGCGCGATCGTGCGCGGAGATTCCCGTGGTCACTCCTTCGGCCGCCTCGATCGACAGCGTGAAATTGGTCCGGTGCGAGCTGTCGGTATCGCTCACCATGAGCGGCAATCGCAGCTGACGGCAGCGCTCGCGCGTCAGAGTCAGGCAGATGAGCCCACGGCCGAAGCGCGCCATGAAATTGACGTCCTCTGTTCGGACGCATTCCGCCGCCATGATCAGATCGCCCTCATTTTCGCGGTCCTCGTCGTCCATGAGTACCGCCATCTTGCCGCTGCGCAGTTCGCCAAGAATCTCGTCGATGGTGTTAAACCCGGCCATATGTCGCTCTACTCGTGTGGTTCTGCCATGAGACGTTCCAAATAGCGTGCAATCAAATCGATTTCGATATTGACGCTCGCGCCGACTCCTAATTCGCCGAGTGTCGTTGCCCGCAACGTGTGCGGGATGATGTTCACGTCGAAGCGCGGCCCGGCAACATTATTGACCGTCAGGCTCACGCCATCGACGCAGATCGAACCTTTCGGCGCCACAAAACGCATCAGCGGCCGCGGCAATTCGAATTCCAGGCGCCATGATCGCGCATCCTGCCGTGCCTGCGTCAATTTGCCCACCGCATCCACGTGGCCGCTGACCCAATGGCCGCCCAATGGCTCTCCGGCACGCAAGCTGGGCTCGAGGTTGACTCGCGCACCGGGCTTGAGCGTTCCCAACGTGGTCTTGGCCATGGTTTCACGCGATACGTCGGCATAGAAGAGAGTGCCCTCTTTGCGGGTCACTGTCAGGCAAGCCCCTTGCACGCTCACGCTGTCGCCTACCGCAACGCGTGCAAGGTCAAGCGCCGACTCAAAACCCAGCTCCAAATCTCCACCCTGGTCCACTAGGGAGCTTAACCGGCCCGTGGCTGCAATGATTCCGGTGAACATCCTCAAGCCCTCTTCCGCCGTAGAATGACGCGCAGATCGGCATCGATACGCCGCGTTTCCTGAAAGTCGAATGTGGGAGGCGACCCGGAATCGATGCCCGTCAACTGCGTCAGCGGGACGGCATCCGCGCCCAGCAAGACCGGAGCGATGTACAACACGAGCTCATCCACCAAATTGGCTTCTAAAAAGGCCGCTGCCAATCTTGGCCCGCATTCGACCAGCAACTCGTTGACTTCACGTGCGCACAAGCGTTCCACGACGAAGTTCAAATCCAAGCCGCGGCCGCCCCGCGGCACGCGCTCTATCTGCAATGATTCGCCGGACAGGCGCGGCGTGTCCTCGGCGGCGAACACCAGCGCGCCGCCGCCTTGAAAAATCTTCGATGTCTGCGCGCACGACAGCCTCGAGTCGAGCAGCACCCGCAAAGGCTGCCTGACCCACGGGCCGTAATCGAATCGAACGTCCAGACGCGGATCGTCCGCGCGCACGGTGCCGGAGCCGGTCAGCACCGCGGAACTACGAGCGCGAAGCCTCTGTACATCGGCGCGCGACGCCTCGCCGCTGATCCATCCCTTGGCGCCGCTTGCTCGCGCCGTTCGCCCATCCAAGCTCATTGCCAGCTTGAGGCGAATGAACGGGCGCCGGCGTTCGAAACGTGAGAAAAAGCCGGGGTTAAGCGCCCGCGCCTCGGCGGCGAGAGCGCCCGAGGAGACGTCGATTCCTGCGCACTGCAGACGCCGGAGTCCGGCGCCCGCCACTTTCGGGCTCGGATCGAGCGTCGAGCACACGAGTCGACCGATACCCGCCGCAATCAGCGCGTCCGCACAGGGCGGCGTGCGTCCCGTGTGACTGCACGGCTCGAGCGTGACGTACATGGTGGCGCCGCGCGCACCTTGTCCCGCCGCGCGCAGCGCCAGCACCTCGGCATGCGGTTCGCCGGCGCGCGCGTGCCAGCCCTCGCCGATCACCGCGTCGTCGCGCACCACGACGCACCCGACTCGCGGGTTTGGGTCGGTCGTATACATGCCGAGCGCGGCAAGCTGCATGGCACGCGCCATATAGCTCTCGTCGCGTGCGCCGATGGCGTGCGTCATTTGGAGTCGTCGCCGGGCTCATCTCCCGGCAATAGCGGCAATTGATCCTTGCTGGGTGCGCGGCGCCGTCGATGACCGCGCAATTGATCGATTTCCGTGCGGAACGCCTCGATGTCCTGGAAGCTGCGGTATACGGAGGCGAAACGCACGTAACCTACTTCGTCCAGATGCCGAAGCTCTTCCATCACCATCTCACCGACGCTGCGCGACGCGATTTCGCGTTCGCCCAGGCTGCGCAGCTTGTGGCATATTCTTGCCACTGCCGCCTCGATCGCCTCGCGTCCCACGGGGCGCTTCTCAAGCGCCTTCTGCATGCCGGTGAGCAGCTTGCGCTCGTCGAAAGGCTCGCGACTGCGATCGCCCTTGACCACGGTGGGCAGCAGCAGCTCTGCTGCCTCGAATGTCGTGAAGCGCTCCGTGCAGGCAAGACACTCGCGGCGCCTGCGGATTTGCCGCCCTTCGCCGGCGAGGCGAGAGTCGATGACTTTAGTCTCCGTGTGGCCGCAAAATGGACAATGCATGGGGCCTAAGCGCGTTCACGCATAGACAGGGAATCGGTGGCACAGCGCCACCACTTCGGCCCGCACGCGCTCGACCACCGACTCATCGCCCATACGATCGAGAATGTCGGCGATCCAAGTCGATAATTGCCGCGCCTCGGGTTCTTTGAAGCCTCGTGTGGTCACGGCGGGCGTGCCGATGCGCAGCCCGCTCGACACGGCGGGGGGCCGTGGATCATTGGGTACCGCATTCTTGTTGACCGTCATGTGCGCGCGGCCCAGGGAGGCGTCCGCATCCTTGCCGGTGATGTCCTTGTCGATCAAATCGAGCAGAAACAAGTGATTGTCCGTACCCCCCGATACGATCTTGTAGCCGCGCTGCTGCAAAACCTTGGTCATGGCCCTGGCGTTCGCGATCACCTGGGCGGAATAGATCTTGAACTCCGGCTGCAGCGCCTCATAAAACGCGACCGCCTTGGCGGCAATCACATGCATCAACGGACCGCCTTGAGTGCCCGGGAAGACCATTGAATTGAATTTCTTGTGCAGATCGGCGTGCGGCCGCGCCAGAATCAAGCCGCCTCTCGGGCCGCGCAAAGTCTTGTGAGTCGTGGAGGTCACCGCATCGGCGAAAGGCACTGGGTTCGGATACAGACCCGCGGCCACGAGTCCCGCGACATGAGCCATATCCACCATGAATAGCGCGCCCACCGAATCGGCGATGGCGCGAAACCGCGCCCAGTCGACGACGCGGGAATAAGCCGAAAATCCCGCGACGACGAGCTTGGGGCGATGTTCTTGCGCGAGGCGATTCACTTGCTCGTAGTCGATCTCGCCGGTGTCGGGCTTGATCCCGTATTGGAATGCCTTGAACAATTTGCCCGAAAAATTCACCTTGGCGCCGTGGGTCAAATGGCCGCCATGATCGAGGCTCATGCCCAGAATCGTATCGCCGGGATTGATCATCGCCAAATAGGCGGCGGCGTTGGCCTGCGAACCGGAATGCGGCTGCACGTTCGCATAGGCGGCCCCGAATAATTGTTTGGCTCGCTCGATCGCCAAAGCCTCCGCGATATCCACGTACTCGCAGCCGCCGTAGTAGCGCTTGCCGGGATACCCTTCCGCGTACTTGTTGGTCAGGACCGAGCCCTGCGCCTCGAGCACGCGGGGACTGGCGTAGTTCTCCGAGGCGATGAGTTCGATATGGTCCTCTTGGCGCCCGCGTTCGCCGGCAATCGCCTGTGCGAGCTCGGGATCGAAACCGGCAATGGTCATTTCGGCACGGAACATGAACAAATCTCCAGAAAGTAGCCGTATATTGTAGCCGATGCCCGAACGGTTCCCTAGCGGTAATCGCCGTGACAAGCCTCCGGGAGTCGCGGATAATTCTGCAGGACTCACCGCGCATTCGATCGACCCTATTTCAGGTTAGGAAGCAGATGGCTCAGTTCATTTACACCATGAACCGGGTAGGCAAGGTTGTGCCGCCCAAGCGCATTATTTTGCGCGACATAACCTTAAGTTTCTTCCCCGGAGCGAAGATCGGGGTGTTGGGGCTGAACGGCTCGGGCAAGTCGACCCTGCTGAAAATCATGTCCGGCGTAGACAAGGACATCGAGGGCGAAGCGCGCCCGCAAGCGGGCATCAAAGTGGGATACCTACCGCAGGAACCCTTACTTGACGACGCCAAGACCGTGCGCGAGGTGGTCGGTGAAGGCGTCGGCGATGTGCAAAGTTTGATCGATCGGTTCAACGCGATCAGCGATCGGTTCGCGGAGCCGATGTCGGACGAGGAAATGAACAAGGCTTTGGAAGAGCAAGCGAAGATGCAGGACAGGATAGACGCGGTCGGCGGCTGGGAGTTGGAGCGCAAGCTCGAGATTGCCGCCGACTCTTTGCGCCTGCCGCCGTGGGACGCCGTGGTCGGGAAGCTGTCCGGCGGGGAAAAGCGCCGCGTTGCGCTGTGCCGCTTGCTGCTGTCGAAGCCCGATATGCTGCTGCTCGACGAGCCCACCAATCATTTGGATGCCGAATCGGTGGCGTGGCTGGAACATTTCCTGGAGGAATACCCCAGCACGGTCATCGCCGTCACGCACGATCGGTACTTTCTTGACAACGTCGCCGAGTGGATCTTGGAGCTCGATCGCGGTCATGGGATTCCTTGGCAAGGCAACTACTCATCCTGGCTGGAACAGAAAGAGCAGCGCCTGCTGCAGGAAGAGCGCCAGCAAGATGCCCTGGCCAAAAGCCTGAAACGCGAATTGGAATGGGTGCGCACCAATCCTAAGGCGCGGCAAGCCAAGTCAAAGGCCCGCTTGCAGCGCTACGAGGAACTTGCCTCCCAGGAATTCCAGAAACGCAATGAAACCAATGAGATTTACATTCCCCCGGGGGAGCGCCTCGGCGATCTCGTCATCGAATGCAAGAATGTGCGAAAGGGGTACGGCGATCGATTGTTGATCGACTCATTGAACTTTGACCTGCCGCCGGGGAGCATCGTGGGCATCATCGGACCGAACGGCGCCGGCAAGACCACGCTGTTTCGCATGCTTGCCGGCATCGAAAAATCCGACGGCGGGGACATCAGGCTGGGGCCGAGCGTCAAGCTTGCCTACGTGGATCAGTCGCGACAATCGCTCAATGACAGAAACACGGTTTGGCAGGAGATCTCCGGCGGCCTCGACATCATCAAAGTCGGCAATTACGAAACCTCCTCCCGCGGCTACGTTGGGCGCTTCAATTTCAAGGGCGTGCAGCAGCAGCAGATTATCGGCGATCTGTCCGGCGGTGAACGCAATCGCGTGCACCTCGCCAAGGTGTTGAAATCCGGCGGAAACGTGCTGTTGCTGGACGAGCCGACCAACGATCTTGACATCGAAACCCTGCGCGCCCTCGAAGACGCCCTGGTGGCGTTTCCGGGCTGCGCCGTCGTGATTTCGCACGATCGCTGGTTCCTTGACCGAATCGCGACGCACATACTCGCCTTCGAGGGCGACTCTCAAGTAATCTGGTTCGAGGGGAACTATCAGGAATACGTTGAGGATCATAAACGGCGCAAGGGCGAGGATGCCGCTCAACCTCACCGGATCCGCTACAAACCACTGACAGGTTGACACTATGACTATCTACATTACTCCGCAAGATGAGCTGCGCGTGGATTATCAGGGCATTGCGCTCAGCTGCCCTCATTGCCAAACCCTGACGCATCTCACGGCCGTCGCCGTACCCAAATTCGAGGAACTGAGCCGGCGTAAACCAAAGAACATCGGAATCGTGTTCCGGTGCGACGCGTGCGGCGATCCGGTTTTTCTCAAGTTTGCGGCCAAAGCGTACACTCCGCTGCGCATCGAACTCGCCGGCAACTACATCGAGATCGAACGCGCGCGCGAGAATTTCCCGCTGACTTATTTGCCGGAGGAAGCGGAGGGCCTGTTCAAGGAGGCGCTCGGCTGCTATTCAGCCGGTTGCTTCAGCGCCTTCGGCAGCATGAGCCGGCGCACCGCACGCTCTCTGTTCCATGAATTGGGGGAAAGCGGCAAGTTGCAGTTATTCGACACTCTGCAGGACATACGCGCGCTCGCCGAACTCGATGACGACACATTCGGCGCGATTCGCACCGTGCTGTTCGGCGATGACAGCGACCCGTGGCCTAATCAGCCCAACCTCAACGCGGAGCTGGCGGGGATACTGCTCGAGGTGATGCGCGATCTGCTGTATCAAACATTTGTGCGCAAAGCGCGCTTGCTGCAGGCGATGACCTTTCGCAAGTACGTGACTCCATCAAAGGCGGACGCCGGCTCGGCGGCGCAGCGTCTCGCCGATAGCCTGCGCGGGTCCGAATGATGCTGCGCCCGCGCTAGCCGACGAACACCCGTGCGTTGCGGAACAGCCGCATCCATCCGCCGTCCTCCGGCCACTGCTTGGGCGCCCACGAGTGTTGCACCGTGCGAAACACGCGTTCGGGATGCGGCATGAGCGAAGTGACGCGGCCATCGGCGCTGCACAGACCGGCGAGACCCAATGGCGAGCCGTTTGGGTTGCTCGGATAGACTTCAGTCGGTTGCCCGCGCGAGTCGACGTACTGCAAGGTCACCGAGCCTTGCGCAAACAGTTGCTTTGCAGCCGATTCGACCGCGAATTCGGCCAGGCCTTCGCCGTGCGCGACCGCTATCGGCAGCACCGAGCCTTGCATGCCGGAAAACAATACCGAATTGGATTTCGGTACCCGCACGAGGCTCAACCGCGCCTCATATTGTTCGGATCGATTTCGCACAAAGCGCGGCCAGCCGGCGGCGCCGGGAACCAGTTCTTTCAGCGCCGACAGCATTTGGCAGCCGTTGCAGATCCCGAGAGTAAACGTCGCTTGGCGCACGAAGAAGGCCGTGAATTCGTCGCGGGCTCTAGCGTTGAATAGAATGGATTTCGCCCAGCCTTCGCCCGCGCCCAACACATCGCCGTAGGAAAATCCTCCGCAAGCCACCAAGCCGTGAAACCGCGCCAAATGCACGCGGCCGGCCAAGATATCGGTCATGTGCACGTCGTAGGCATCGAATCCCGCTCGCGTAAATACGGCGGCCATTTCGGTCTGGCTGTTGACGCCTTGCTCACGCAGCACCGCAATCGCAGGTCTTGCGCCGCTTCGGATATAGGGCGCGGCGATATCCTCACCGGGGTCGTAACTTAAGTCTGCGTGCAGGCCCGGATCCTCCTCATCGAGCAGCTGCGCAAATTCCTCGCGAGCGCAAAGCGGGTTATCGCGCAACTCCTGCATGCGGAACGACACCTCGCTCCAGCGCCTGTGCAAGTCGACTCGCGACGCTGAGTAGAGCGTGCGGCCCTGCGCGCGGACGGTCACTGCGCACCCCGCCGCAGGTGTGCCAATATCCTGCGCATGGGCGGCCAATCCGTGGCGCAGCAGTATCTCGCGCGCCTCCCCAGCGCGGCTCCCCGCCACCTGCACCACCGCGCCGAGTTCCTCGGCAAAACATGCGGCGATTGGATCCAAGGCCGAGCCCAAATCGATCTCCAACCCACAATGGCTCGCGAATGCCATCTCCAGCACCGTCACCAGCAGGCCACCGTCCGAGCGATCGTGATAGGAGAGCACCAGATTTCGGCCCTTCATTTCGCGCAATGCCAAGAAAAACGCTCTCAGTAATTCCGGATCATCCAGATCCGGCGCATCCCCCCCGCTCTTGCCATGCACTTGGGCCCAGCACGAACCGCCCATGCGATTCTTGCCGCCGCCCAAATCAATCAACAGCAGCCGCGAGGGTATCGATAGTTCGAGTTGCGGGGTGAGCGTCAATCGAGCATCGGTCACCGGCGCGAATGCCGAAATGATCAGCGAAATCGGCGCGACAACCACATGCTCGCCGCCGGCATCCTGCCACGCGGTTTTCATGGAAAGCGAATCCTTACCGACGGGGATGGTCAACCTTAGCGAGGTGCACAGTGCGCTGACCGCACGCACCGTGGCGTACAGATCAGCATCCTCGCCCGGTTCGCCGCATGCCGCCATCCAGTTGGCCGACAAGCGGATATCGGTAAGTTCGTCGATGTCCGCCGCGAGAATATTGGTGATCGCTTCGCCGACGGCAAGGCGCCCGGAGGCCGGCGCATTCAACACCGCCACCGGCGTGCGCTCGCCCATCGCCATCGCCTCGCCGCAGTAGCCTTCGTAGCTGCTCAAGCTCACGGCGAGGTCGGAAACCGGCACCTGCCACGGCCCCACCATCTGGTCGCGGCTGATCAATCCGCCCACCGTCCGGTCGCCGATCGTGATTAGGAACGACTTGCCGGCAATCGTCGGCAGACGCAGCAGCCGCTCGAGCGAATCGCTCAACGCAGCCCCCGCAGTCGACAATGGCGTGACTGCTTTCGGTATGGATTGCACCTCGCGCCTCATGCGGGGCGCTAACCCAAGCAGGACCTCGATCGGCATATCCACCGGCGTCGCCGACAAGAGCGGATCCACGACTCTTAGGCGGCCGTCGCCCGTGATCTCGCCGACGATCGCGAACGGGCAGCGCTCGCGCTCGCACAAGACCGCAAATCCGGCCTCGCTTCCCGGAGCGAGCGCCAGCACGTAGCGCTCCTGCGCTTCATTGCACCAAATTTCCATCGGCGACAGTTCGGATTCGGCGCTCGGGATCTTGCGCAGGTCGATCCGGCCGCCTCGCTGACTGTGCGCGATCGCTTCGGGCAGTGCGTTCGACAGTCCGCCGGCGCCGACATCGTGTATCAATAGAATCGGATTCGCATCGCCCATCGCCCAGCAGCGGTCGATCACCTCTTGGGCGCGGCGCTGCATCTCGGCATTGCCGCGCTGCACCGACGCGAAATCCAAATCCGACGAGCTTTGCCCGCTGCCGAGAGATGAGGCGGCGCCGCCCCCCAATCCGATCAACATCGAAGGACCGCCGAGCACCACCAGTGGCGCGCCGATCAGGACATTTTTCTTCTCCACATCGGGGCGCCGCACATTGCCGAGACCGCCGGCGATCATGATCGGCTTGTGGTAGCCGCGCACCACGCCACGGCCGCCTTCCGGCGCTTGTTGTTCGAAGACCCGGAAGTAACCGCAAGTGTTCGGACGGCCAAATTCATTGTTGAACGCAGCCGCGCCCAAGGGCCCGGCAATCATGATGTCGAGTGCCGAGGCGATCCGGTCCGGCTTTCCGGGGCCCTTCTCCCAGTCTTGCACCATCCCGGGGATTCTTAAGTTTGATACCGTAAAGCCGGTCAATCCGGCCTTAGGTTTAGCTCCGATGCCGGTGGCGCCTTCGTCGCGGATTTCGCCTCCCGCGCCGGTTGCTGCGCCCGGGAACGGCGAAATGGCGGTGGGATGATTGTGCGTTTCCACCTTCATCAGGATGTCCACCGGCTCGCGGATGCCGGCATAGCGTAGCGTCGCCGGATCCGGAAAAAATCGCACCGCACTCGCCCCCTCGATCACCGCGGCGTTGTCGCGGTAGGCCGAGAGCACTCCGGCCGAATTGCGCGCATGCGTGGCGCGAATCATGGCGAACAGCGAGCGCGGCATCGATGCGCCGTCGACGATGAACTCGGCATTGAATATCTTGTGCCGGCAGTGCTCGGAATTCGCCTGCGCGAACATCATGAGTTCCACGTCGGTGGGGTCGCGACGGAGTTTGCCGAAGGCCGCGACCAGGTAGTCGATCTCCTCGCTCGAGAGCGCGAGTCCCCACTCCTCGTTGACACGGGCGAGTTGCGCAGTACCGTCATCGCCGAGCCTCACCACGCGCAACGGCCGGGCAGCGGCGGCATGAAACAAACCCTTCGGATCGGCATCGATCCAAATCGATTCGGTCATTCGATCGTGCAGAACAGCAGCCATTCGTTGCAGCTCAGCAACACCAAGCTCGGCAACGGCATCGATGTAGTACAGCGTGCCGCGCTCCAGGCGCCGCACGCTGCCAAGCCCGCAGACATGCGCGATGTCGGTGGCCTTGCTCGACCACGGCGAGACCGTGCCGACGCGCGGCGTGACAATGAGCCGTCTGCCGCCGTCCGTGCCCGCCGGCGTGCGCGGCCCATAAGTCAGCAATTTCCCAAGCAGCTCGATCTGCCGCTCGTCCAGAGCCTGGTCGGCATCCACGAAGTGAATGAACCTCGAGGCGATCGACCGGACCCGTGGATCCCACGCCTGCAGCGCGAACAGCAGCTTCTCGAGGCGGAATTGCGACAGCGCCGGCGCGCCCAGCAAGCTAAACATCAGGGTACTGGCTCGGCAAAGGACTACTTGCGGGCGTTGGAATCTCCGCCCGGGGTGTAGATCGGCACCGGAAACTGGGAAACATTCGAGCCTTCCAGCGCAACGATCTTGCTGACTCCCTGCTTTCTCACCTCATCGATGCGCAACACCGAGTGCATGGGCAAGTAGGTGCGCTTTACTTCGTTGAACTCGGCCTTTATCTTCTCCTCGGCGGGGTCGACTACCACGGTCGAGCGCTCGCCGAACACGAGTTCCTCAACCTCGATGAAGCCGAAGAGGCTGCCGTGACTCACTTTACGGGCGTAGATCTCATAGACCTTGCCTTGATTTACGAACAGAACTTTAAAAATGTGACTCGCGGCCATTTAGAAGGCTCCAAGCATTGCTAGTATTTCATCATATTATACGGGCACTTAGCGCAAACCTGACGACGCGTTGGAGGGATTGAATATGGCCTTGCGCTTACGCATCGTCAGCGAGCATGCAAACCGCCTTGGTGACAAAGCGACCAAGGTGTTCGGCGTGCATGGCGGCACCATTGGGCGCGGGACGGACAATGAGTGGATTCTACCCGACCCGGAGCGTTACCTCTCGGGCAAACATGCGCGAATCGACTTTAGGGCCGGAACCTACGTCCTCGTCGATACCAGTTCGAACGGCACCTATGTCAATGGCGCGCAGGTGCCCCTGGGCAAGTATCATGACTATCTGCTGAAGGACGGCGACTACATCCGCTTCGGGGAATATGAATTGCTGGTCAGTATCGACAAGTGCAACGATTTCCCCCCCGAGCACAGTGCCATCGTTGCCTACGACGGTCAGAATCCCTCTTCCTCGGTCAAAAAGTCCACGGCCAATGACCTGGGGGCGGATCTGGACCTGAGCCAACTTTTGGAGCCAAGCGATCAACTGGCGGTCGAATCCGGAGTACGTCCGCGCAATGCCTACGGCCAGCCAGTGACCTCGGAGCGCGACGCGCCGGAGGGTGAGATCGAGGGCACTTCCGGCACGCCGTGGCACATGATGACCCGTCCGCTGAAAGTCGATACCAGCGCCATGCCTGCGCCGCGTGCGCCGAATCCCGCACTCTACGACGGGGACTTGGACATCGGTCTGACCTCGTTCTGCCGTGGGGCCGGCATTGACCCGCACTCCGTGACCCCCGAAGCGCGCGGGGCGGCCCTGCAGCTTGCCGGCCAATTACTGCGTGAGGCCGTGCTCGGCCTCATGGATCTGAACCAGAGCCGCAACGAATTTCGCAATCGCTTTCGGATCGCGACGCCCTCCGCCGAGGCACCTGAGTCGCCCTTAAGCTTTTCGCGAGGGGTCGACGAGGCGCTGGTGCGCTTGTTGACGACGCTGTCGACGCGCGCCGGCTCGGTCGAAACGATTCGCGACAATTTCCGCGAGCTCAAGGCGCAGAACGGCGCATCGCTCGCCGCAATGCGCGCCGCGTTCGAAGAATTTCTCGCCCGATTGGATCCGAAGGAACTGGAGGAGCGTTTCGATCGCGCCACGAAGCGAGGCGTTTTCGGAGCCCAAAACAAAGGCAAGTATTGGGATCTGTACGCCGAGCTGTTTGCCGGCCTGGTGCAGCGTCCGGCGGACGGGTTCCCGCATTTGTTCGTCGAGACTTTCGCCAAGGCGTATGAGGCGAAGCTACGAGTGCTGATACCGCCGCGGCGCAGCGGGTTTGGCGCAGATCGAGCAGAACCGAGCGAACCGGAAAGCAAGGCGATCGGCGATCCCACTTAACATGGTCTTCCCCGAGAGTTGCCGATGCGGCTCCTAATCGTAGAAGACGATGATATCGTTGCCGATGCCATCGTCCGTGGACTGTCCGCGGCGCAGTATTCAGTGCACCGCGTCACGAGCGCTGAGGCGGCCTTAAGGGCGATCGCGGCCGAGGAATTCGCTCTTGCGGTAGTCGATGTCGGACTGCCGGGTGCGGACGGTTTGAGCTTGGTGCGCCGCCTGCGCACGGCGGGTAAAACGATTCCCACGCTCATTCTCACCGCACGCTGCACGCTCGCCGACAAGGTCAAGGCGCTCGATCTCGGCGCGGACGATTTTTTGGGCAAGCCCTTTGAAGCGGCCGAGCTTGCCGCGCGCTGCCGGGCGCTGGTACGCCGCGCAAATGGCGCGCTCGACGGCGTTATCAGACTCAATCGAATGAGCGTCGACTTACACGGCAAGCGGCTGCGCATCGACGACGCCGAAGTCGAGCTGACGGCGCGCGAATGGCTGGTGCTGGAGTGCCTGGTGCGCCGCACCGGATTGATCGTCTCCAAGGAGCGCCTCCAACAAGCGCTGGCCAATCCCGAGCAAGACATCACGCCGAACGCCGTGGAAGTGCATGTATCGCGGCTGCGGAGCAAGCTCGGCAACGCCGCGATCATCCGCAGTCTGCGGGGTCTGGGATACCGCATCGAAGAAGCAAAATCTCCATGACTTCGTCCATCAGCCGCCAGTTGGTGTTCTGGCTGGCCGTGCCGCTCATGCTGTTGGCGCTCTGCGGTGCGTTGGTACACTACTTTAATAGCGTCGCTCCCGGGGTCATCAGCAGCGACCGGCGCCTCAAGGAAGCGACCAACGTATTGATGGCGCATGTGCTGCTCCGGGACGGTCGGGCAACGATCGATTCAACTTCGGGCGGCAAGGGTGCCCTGCCGCTGCCCGACTCCATCAAGTACGCGCTGCGCGATCCTCCGGGACGCTTGCTCGCCGGCGATGCGCAATTGCCGATCGAGCCGCTGACGAGCGCCAATGCTCAGGTCTTTGCGATGGCGCAAATCGATCGCCGCAGCCTGCGCACGCTGACCACGAGATTCGACACCAAATTTGGAGTCATCATGATTACGGTTGCGGATGCGCGGGCGGCCGCCGATCCGGCCGCGCGGTTCGGGTTCATGAGCACCCTGCTTTGGGATTTCGTGCAGCTGGATATCACGTTGGTGTTGATTTGGGTCGGAATCCAGCTCGGATTGCGGCCGATCAAGAGAATGCGCGACGAGATTGCCGAGCGCTCGCCGCTGGATTTGCGCCCCATCGCTGAATCGTCCGTACCGCGCGAAATCGCCCCCATCGCCGTCACGCTGAATCGCTTGTTCCTCATGCTGCGCACGTCGGTGCAGTCGCAGCAGCAGTTCATCGCCAACACGGCGCACCAATTGCGCACGCCGATCACGGGGATGCAAGCACAGCTCGACCTGCTCGCGGCAGAACCTGCGGCCGAGCCGCTCAAAGCCCGCTTGCTGACCCTGCAAGAGGGGATCCGGCAATTAGCGCACTCCGCCAATCAACTGCTGACCCTGGCGCGGGCGGATCCAGCCGTGAATATCGCCGCCAAGAATCAAACCGTGGACTTGAAGATCATCGTGGGCGAGGTGGCGGCCAGGTTTTTTGATCGCGCGCTCAAGGCCAATATTGATTTGGGTGTCGAGGCAATGCCGGTAGCCATCACCGCCGATCCCTCGCTGCTCGACGATCTGGTGAGTAATCTGGTCGACAACGCCTTGAAGTACACGCCGGCCGGTGGCAGCGTCACGGTCAGTGCCGGCAATATTGAGGGCCGGCCGTATCTCGCGGTGGAGGACACGGGACCGGGCATCCCCGAGCCGGAGCGCCAACGCGTCCGCCAGAGATTCTACCGGCTGCCGAATTCCCCGGGTCACGGCAGCGGCTTAGGATTGGCGATCGTCGAGGAGATCGCGCAGCTCTATGAGGCATCCCTGACTATTGGCCCTGGAAACGGCAATCGAGGCACCCTGGTGCGCCTGCAGTTTCCCTAACTGCGAACCGCGTCTCAATCTGCGCGTCCGCGACGCCTGTCGTCAGGTTCAAGCAAGTTTACCTCCTTAAGATCCTCCCCCATGAGCGCAATGCTATCCATGCGGCGGAACCCGGGATTCACGATAATCGAACTCGTGGTTGTCATAATGATCGTGGGAATCCTCTTCGCCATCGGTCTGCCCTCGTACAAGTACGTGACCACCTCCAACCGGATGACCAGCGAAGTCAACCTGCTGCTCGGCGACATGCAATTCGCGCGCAGTCAGGCGATCAAAGAAGGTCAACCCGTGACCGTATGCATTTCCACAAACGGCATCCAGTGCGCGGGCGTGGGAAACGTCAATTGGCAAGACGGATGGATCGTGTTCATGGACATCAATGCCACTAAATCTGTTCCAGCGGTTTCGGACATATTGCGGGTTGAGCCAAAATTTACCAGCACCGATACTTTCGTCGCCAGCAGCCCGGTGTTTTGGGCAGCCACCTTCAATCGCGCGGGTTATGCGCCTACCGGCGTGGCAACCACCCTTACGGTGAACTTGCACGACTCCACGGACAACGCGCAGTGGACGCGTTGCCTCGCCGTGACGCCCATTGGCTCGCCGTCGACGGAAAGAGCCGGAATCGGGACGCCGCCATGTACCTGAACCGTACACGCAATCGCAAGCGATCCGCCGGCTTCAGCCTGGTCGAGGTCATGGTGGCGCTCGTCATCTGCTCCATCGGGCTCTTAGGGCTGGCGAAGATGGAATCCCTTGCGCTGTCCAGTACCGGTGTTGCCGCCGCGCGTTCGCTTGCTGCGATCCAAGCGTCCAGTCTCGCCGCCGCCATGCATGCCAACCCTGGCTATTGGGCCGCGGGCATCGCGCCGGCTAGCACGACGGTGAATGCGGCAACCGCTACCACGGCCGTGACCGCGTGTACGACTCCCGGCGCGACGAGTTGCATCCCTGCCGCCCTGGCCGCCTACGACCTACAGCAATGGGCGGTCGCCTTGCAGGCCCTATTGCCGGGCTTCCTGTCCACCATTACGTGTTCCCTGGGGACTTTTCCGGTCACCTGCACCATCCAAATTCAATGGGCGGAAAATGCCGTCGCGGCCAACGCGCAGCAAACCAACATGGCTGTGATACAGGCGCCGACCTATGTGTTGTACGTGCAGCCATGAACACGAAAACTGCACATCGGGGCTTCACCTTGGTCGAGTTGATGATCGCCCTCCTCATTGGATTGTTCTTGATCGGCGGTTTGTTGACGTTGGTGCAAGCCATGAAGCGCACCAACACCACGCAAAGCGGGCTGTCGCAGCTGCAGGACAACGAGCGCGTGACCATGACTCTGATCACCGATGTGGTCCAGTCCACGGGCTATTTTCCGAATCCCTTGGTGAACTCCGCCGCCTCTGAATTCCTGGTCGCCGCCCCGTTCACGATTGCCGGCGAGGCTCTCGTCGGCAGCGGCAATTGGGGAGATCCCGCGCCGGGAAATACCATTACGGTGCGCTACGCCACCGCGGGCGGCGATGGCGTCATCAATTGCAGCGGCGCCACCAGCGCGGTGGCCGCCGTGTTCGTCAACCAGTTCAGCGTCGATAACAAGGGTAATCTTAACTGCCAACTTACCACGGTGATCGGCGGCGTCAGCACTGTGCAAAACATTCAGCTGGTCAGCGGCCAGACCAACGCCGCCGGCGTGCTGGTCAGCGGCGTGACGCAACTGCAGATTTACTACGGTGTGCAAACCAACACTGCCGTCAGCACCAATTCGATCGACACCTACCTCGACGGCAACACAGTGACCGCCGACGGTTACTGGGGCAATGTGAAGTCGGTCAAAATTACGCTGACCTTCGTCAATCCCTTGTCGGGCCAGGCCGGGCAAACCTCGGCCACGATTCCCTTCACTCGAGTGGTCGATGTGATGAATATGACGGGGGTCACGACATGATCGCTCGACGACGGCAATTCGGTTCGACGCAGCGCGGCATGGTCCTGATCACCGCTCTGCTGATGCTGATCATTGTGACGATCTTGGCGGTCGGCATGTTTCGCAGTTTCGGGCTGGACGAAAAGATCGCGGGCAATGTGCGCGAAAAACAGCGCGCGCTGAGCGCCGCGGAAACCGCCGAGCAGTACGCGGAGTATTGGCTGTCGAACGGTAGCAGCACCGGTAATGTCACTTGCACGGGTCTGGTTGCCTCCACTGTCGGCCAGGTATGCACGAACACGCTGCCGACCGTCGTGGCCAATGTGGCCCAAGTGCCGTGGCAAATCGGCGCCGTCCCCGTGGGAGTCACCTACGCACCGAGTTTGCCGACCCCAATGAACATCTCCACGGCAGGGGGCGCGGGCAACTACTATGCGACGCCGGTTTTTTATATTTCCTACCTCGGCATCTCGGGCAACGGTCTGCAAACCTACTATCAGATCGATGCGGTTGGTTATGGCGGCAGCCCGGATACCGCGGCTGTCGTGGAAAGCACTTACATGGTGCAGCAGAGCAACGTGTGTTTGTCGTGCAGTCAGTGAATACCAAAGGATGGCTTATGATGAATGCGAAACTGATAACTGTCGCGCTAGTTCTGGCTCTTGCCGGCCTAGTTCCTACGACCGTACGGGCACAAGCGGGATCGTGCACCAGCTCGAGCGTGACGGAAAACTTCACCGGCGCCACGACCAACTGCAGCTGGTACTTCATCAATGGCGCGTGCCTAACGGCCGGATCTACGACCACGACCACCAGTCCGGGGTTGGTGCCGTCGTGCGCCGCATTGTCGGCGGCCGGGCAGTACTACAACGGCGTGACTTTGGTGGGCGGCGACACCGGCACCTTGCCTGACACCGTCGCCAAGGGCGGCGCTCTGCGCCTGACCAACGATACCGATACCGAAAATGGCGCCATCATTTCCGCCGTGCCGTTTTCGCTGGCGAGCACCGGGCTGCAAGTCACCTTTACCACCGAGGCCTACGAGGGCGACTCCGGCGGCGCCAATGGCGACGGCGCAGACGGCATCAGTTTCTTCCTGCAGGATGCGAGCGCGCCCAGTGTGAC
This sequence comes from Gammaproteobacteria bacterium, assembly GCA_003132425.1. Lineage (GTDB taxonomy): Bacteria > Pseudomonadota > Gammaproteobacteria > Steroidobacterales > Steroidobacteraceae > Bog-1198. The sequence continues at coordinate 24,184 of PKXS01000079.1, forward strand.
GCTCGGGGACTGGGGCGGCAGCTTGGGCTACACCTGTTCGAACGTCAACGACAGTGCGACCCAGGGTTATGACGGCATGGTCGGCGGCTACATCGGGCTGGGTATCGATGAGTACGGGAACTTCCTGAACGGCACCGAGATCACGAATACCAGCGGGGCCCCGACGTTCTCCGCCGGTGCGGACAATACTTCCAGCGGCTACGGTTACGTGCCGAACCGTGTCGGTCTGCGCGGCGCGGGCAGCACCGCCTGGAGCTATCTCAGCACCAATGCGACAACCTCCTCGTACTACCCGCTGACTCTGACGGCGGCGCAGCAACAGGCTGCCGTAAGGCAGGCCTGTCAGACGGGCTATGTGTGGAACTACACGCACGTTACGCCCTTCACTGTAGCCAATGGCGGTCTGACTACGAACGGTGAACCGAATCCTTACAACGCGACTCCGGTGACGACCGTCACCTTGCCGAACTACGCTGCCATTCCGAACGCGAATGCGGTTCTGACGCATTTGATTGCCAATGAGGCGGCTACGAAACGCGGCTACGCCACGACGACGACGACCGGTGCCAATTTCGGAATCCCGATTACTTATAATTTGAGCATCTCGCCCGCCGGACTCTTGAGCCTCTCGTACAGCTACGACGGCGGCAATTTCCAGCCCATCATCACGGGTCAGAATATCACCACCTCCAACGGTCCCCTGCCCGCCAGCGTGCGCTTCGGCTTCGCCGGATCCACCGGCGGCAGCAGAAATATTCACGAGATCATGTGTTTCCAAGCCCAACCGCAAAACTCCGCTTCGAGTTCCGCGGGCCTTAACCAGAAGCAGACGGCCAAGGTTCAAACCGGCACGCAGGTGTATTTTGCTTTCTACAATTCGAGCAACTGGACCGGCTCTCTGACCTCGCAGTACTTGGTCTATCCCACGGGCAATCCTGCGGGCCTGTACATTGATCCGAACGTGAACTGGGACGCCTCCTGCGTCCTGACCGGTGTTCCGACGGGACAAACCTGCGCGACCACGGGAGTCGCCGGGCCGATCACGGCGGAAGACCCCGATGCCGGCCGTATCATCTGGGGCTACAATAGCTCGGCGCCCGTGGGCAACCCGACCGGCGGCGGCGTCGCTTTCACCTGGTCCGCGGCGGGCGCCACCCCCCTATCTGCCAACGAACAGACGAATTTGAATTTCGGCGTCAGCCCGGCGCCGCCCTCGGGCAGTGAGAAGAACAATTCGCTGCTGGAATACCTGCGGGGCGTTCGCGCCGATGAACAGACGGCCTTCGGCTATGGCCTGTACACCCCCACCGTGAACCCCAGCGGCTTTCGCGCGCGCACCAGTGTGCTCGGCGACATCGTCGATTCCAGCCCCACCTGGGTAGGGCCGCCGTCGGCTTCCTTTCCGGTGTCCTGGACGGACAAGCTGTATCCCGCCGAAACCTTGCAGGAGAACTCGGGCCCCAACTATGCCAGCTTTGAAACCGCCTACAACGGCCGGATGAACATTGTCTACGCGGGCGCCAACGATGGTTTTCTGCACGGCTTCCGCTCGGGATATTTCAATAACGGCACTTACGTCGGCACCACCGTCGGCACGACCTTTACGGCGACGGATAACGACGGCCAAGAGGTCTTGGCGTTCATGCCGGGCTACGTGGCGAACGCCATCAACAGCGCCACAGTCGCCGGCAGCTCGCCCGCTACCCCCAATTATGTCCTCGATTACTCGAGCCCGCTGTATGCGCACAAATTCAATGTGGACGGTACGCCGGGTACGGGCGACCTCCATTACGGCGGCGCCTGGCACACCTGGCTGGTCGGCGGCTTGGGAGCCGGCGGCAACGCGATTTACGCTCTGGACATCACCGATCCCACGCAATTCACGCAGGCTAACGCCGGCACGGGCGTGATCGGCGAATGGAGCAGTTCGAACACGACCGTGTCCACAACGTCCGGCACAGGAGTGGTGACCACCACCGTAACCGGGTGGACGTCGAATTTTACTTGCAGCGGCAATATCCACTGCGGCGCCAATTTGGGCAAGACCTTCGGCACGCCGCAAATCCGCCGCTTCCACAATAACCCCGCCGTCGGCGGCCCGACCACATCGTGGGGCGCCGTATTCGGCAACGGCAGCGGCAGCTTTAGCGGCGATGCCGGTATTTTCGTCCTGCTCGCGAATAACAGTGGTCAGCCGACGCTCTATTATCTCAGCACCGGAGTCGGGTCCAACTATAGCGAGAACTACACCTCCGGCGTGATCACCCATACCGCCGGTAACGCCAACGGCATTTACTACGTCTCGCCCGCGGACCTCGACGGCGATCACGTGACCGACTATGTCTATGCAGGCGATATGCAGGGCAATATCTGGCGCTTCGACTTGACCAGCCCCAACCCCGCGAATTGGGCGGTGACCGCGGCCAACGGGATCGCCGCGACCAGCCTGCCGGGGACACCGATTTACAGCACCGGCAGTAGCTCCATTCCGATTACGACCCAGCTCATCGTCGCATCGGTCCCGGGAAATCCGAATCCTCGAGTCATGATTGAATTCGGCACGGGTCAGCAAACCCCATTCACCAACAATGCTGCGGCCACCTACGCGACGGCTCAACAGTATCTGATGGGAGTTTGGGACTGGAACTTCAGCGGGGACTCAGCCAGCGCCACACCCGTTGCGGGCGCCTGGAATACTCTCTCGAGCACTAAGTATGCGAGCCTACCCTACGCCGGAACAGCCGCACCGGCGTCGGCTCTCTCCAGCACCACCAATTTGTTGGCGCAGTCGATCGAGGGCACCTTCAGCTCGAGCTACGCCGCGAGTTCGACCAGCAGCACTTCGTCGTCGGATTTCTTCTTCAGAACCGTCAGTAACTCGACCGTGTGCTGGCCGGGCAGCTCGCCCTCATGCACGCCTGCCCAGTATGGTTGGTACCTGCCCTTGAGCACCGGGTATCCCAATTCCTACGACCCCGCCGGTCTGCTGCCGACCACCGGCACTGGCGCGGCAGAGATTTATGAGCAGGTCATATTCAATCCCACGTTGCAGGACGGTGCATTTATCGTCAACACCACCATTCCGCCGACGACCTCGCTGGCGCAGTGCTCGTCGACGCCGGCCAGCGGCTGGACCATGGTGCTCAACCCGGCCACCGGCGGCGCCTTCACGCAATCGGTGTTCACCAGCAGCACGACGGGCGCCTTCCAAACCGTCAACAATCAAGCGATCAGCGGCATCGCGTGGAGCGGCACGGGCACGCCCTCTCTCGTGACCACCGGCTCAGGAAGTTCGGGTACCACGGGGACGTATACATTCTTGGCGACTCAAACGGTCAGTGGCACGGGCCAGTTGGGCCAGGTCAATCTACCGGGCGCGACTTCCGGCAGCCGGCTCACCTGGATCCAAAGGCGCTAGTCCAAGGCACGTGGTTAAATAGAGGCGAACACATGCATTCATCAATCCCATTGCGTGACCGGCGGCTGCGCCTTCGACGCTCGAGAGGCTTCACGCTTATCGAGCTCATCGTGGCGATGGTCATCGCTGCCATCCTGGCCGCGATTGCGATCCCGGCGTACTCGTCATACGTACTGAAGGGGCATCGGACCGATGCCAAGAGCGCCCTGCTTGATTTAGCCAGCCTGGAGGAACGCTACTTCAGCACTCAGAACGTCTATACGGCCAACGCGACTCAGTTGGGGTATTCCGTAGCCACGCCACCCTTCCCGGTCGGGAGCGGTTACTACAACATCACGGCGATCACCCTGGTTGCAGCGACGGCGCCCACCGCCACGACCTCGGGAATTCCGGCAACGTATTCGATTACCGCCACTGCGATCGGCAACCAATTGAAGGATACGTGTACTACCTTCACGATCACGTCGGGCGGAGTGGAGTCGGCCACCGGGTCCGATCCGAACGCAAACACCGATTGCTGGCAGCAATAAGGGCCAGGGCGACTTAGCCTAAGCGCGCAGAAACACTCGGCTAAGAAGAGTTTCTGCCGCCGAGTTGTGCGGCGCGCCGTGGGTTGGGACAAACATCCGCGCGGATCCGGCCCAGCGGCAACACGATTGGGTGACAAAAAAATGCCGCGCAATCCAGCGCGGCATTTATTCATTGATCCCTTGGCTTGAGCGTCTTCAGTTTGCGCTATAGCCGCGGCCCTCGACACAGGCGACCATCGCGCGCCGATAATCCGATGAATTCTCGCCGCTCTGCCCCGCCTGATTCCCGGCCCATTGCTGGCACTCGCGCTTATCGGTCGACTGCTGCTGCTCGCTCTGGCCGTTCTTTGGATACATGAAGATCTGCGGCGCGCCGCCCTGTCCCTGCGAGCCTTGGCCTTGAGGGCCTTGGTATTGCTGGCCTTGGTACTGCTGGCCTTGATACTGCCCATCGTCCGGCGCGCCTTCGGGAGGCGCTGCGCCCGGCGCCGCCGCTGCCCCCGCGGCGCCCGAATCGCCTACCGGCGGTGGATCGGTCGCGACGTAGCCGCTGTCGCTCGGATCCCAGGTGTAATACACGTCATTCGCGTAGTAGTAGGGGATGCCGCCGTACCAGTAGGTACCATACACCGCCGGCAGAATCGGTAGGAACCAGGCGAAGCCTAGGCCGTAGTAGGCCCGCGGCCAGTAGCCGCCGCGCCAATACCCGCCGCCCCAATAGGCTCCCGTCGAGTAGCCATGACGATAATAGCCTCCCGGATAACCGTAGGCGCCTCGTCCGACGTGGGCTGAACCGCGAAATCCGCCTCCATAGCTATGCGCGACGCCTCTGCCCGCGTATCCGCGGCCGCCGGCGAAATGTGCGCCCCCTGCGTAGTGAGCGCCGCCGGCATGACCGCCCGAGACATGGCCACCCGAGACATGGCCACCCGAGGCGTGACCGCCCCCGCCGCCATGAGTTTCGGCCAGCGCAGGCGTTACGGCCAACATTGACCCCAGTACGCCGACTGCCAGAAGAAAGCGTCCATTCTTGATACTCATGACTGCCACTCTCCGTTGCCTGCTGCGCCTATCGAGCACGGCTTCATATTAAACCCATACTTAGTAAGACCTAGGGTATTCAACGCAGATCAAGCCGTTCGGTGGACAGCGGCCGCTCAATAAAGGCATGCTGCATTGAACATAATGTGCCCGTTTTCGGCGCCTCCAAGGGCCCGCGCGTAGTCATCAAGCCCGGCGGCCATCACGCTCCTTGCCATAGCCGCCGTGTTACTGTCATCGGTTGTAATTCTCAGGTAGCCGTCTTGGCCAAATTGCAGCATCGCTTCGAATTTCGCGTCGCGCTGATCATGTCAGTTGCGCTGCTGATTGCCCAAGTGGGGGCAATGGCGCATGCGTATTCGCACATCCCCGGTGCAGTCCCAGGATCGACGCATCAATCGGGCCCGGGCAGCCACGAGACTTGCAACGACTGTCTAGCCTTCGCACCCCTGTTGTCCGCCGCCGGCGCGCCCGCCGCGCTGCCTTGCGCAGAGCCGCAAGGACGCAATCTCACCGCATGCGCCATCGGCAGCTCACTCGTCGATCGCTTCTTAAATCTCGCCCTCCGCTCGCGCGCGCCTCCCACTCCTCGCTAGGGTTTTCAATTTGTCCGCCGCGTTTCTAGCGGCAGCTATTGCCTGGCGAGGAGATCGATTTCATGTTGAGGATTACACCCATCGCGGTGCCGCTGGCGCCGAGCTTGGTTGCAATGGCGTTCATGATGACCCCCGCGGCCACCGCTTGGGCGGATAGCGATGCGGAACTAACGCTCGATGCCATCACGGTGACCGCGCAGCACTTGAACGACGCGCGCAACGGCATCCAAACGCAAACCGGCGCATCGACCTTTGTCATCGACGAGGCGGCGATCGCCGCGGCCCCGGGCGGCGATAACAATTTATTGAATCAAGTGGTCATGCAGGCGCCGGATGTCGCCCAAGACTCATTCGGCCAATTTCACGTCCGCGGCGAACACAATGGCCTGCAATATCGATTGAATGGCATCATCCTTCCCGAAGGCATCAGTGTGTTCGGGCAGTCCTTGGATCCACGGCTGATTTCCTCCATGACGCTCATCACCGGAGCACTGCCGGCCGAGTACGGTCTGAGAACCGCCGGCATTATCGACTTGAAGACCAAGAGCGGCGCGATCGATCCGGGCGGATCGATCTCACTCTATGGCGGCAGTCACGGCACGGTCGAACCGAGTTTCAACTATGGCGGATCGTCCGGGAACCTCAATTACTTCGTCTCGGGAGATTTCTTGCACAACGACCTGGGTATCGAATCGCCGGACGGAAGTTCCGATCCTCTGCATGACCATACCACTCAGTATCACGGCTTCGCTTATCTTGAATACATTCTCAATGACGAAAACCGATTAAGCGCGGTGCTGAGCACCTCCACCGGGAATTTTCAAATCCCGGACAGATCCGGATTACCGCCCAGCATCACGAACGCGAACGGTACGCCCCTGACCGTGAACGGCCAGAGCACGTACCCGAGCGCGGACCTTGACGAAAATCAACGTGAACTCACTCATTTCGCGATTCTTAGCTGGCAGCGTTCGCAAGGCGCCTGGACGTGCAAACGTCCTTGACCGCGCGCTATTCGAGTCTGACATTCACTCCGGATCCTCTCGGGGACATCATCTTCGACGGCATTGCGCAGGATGCCTACAAACAAAACGTCGCCTATGCCGTGCAATCGGACGGCGCGTACAAGCTCAGTGATACGCATACCTTGCGTTCGGGCGTGTTCCTGCAGAGCGACCATTCGATCAGCCTCACGGACTCGGCGGTCATCGCGTTGGACGCCGCCGGCAATCAAATCAGCGATGTCCCGGAGTCCATCATCGACAACGGCTCCAAGACCGAGTGGATCGAGAGTGCTTATCTTCAAGACGAGTGGAAGATCGCACCGGCGATTACGCTCAATTATGGCCTGCGTTTCGACACTTTCACGGCATTCACCAGCGCCCGCCAGCTGAGCCCGCGCCTGAACCTGGTCTGGCAGGCATTGGACGATACCGTTGTTCACACCGGCTACTCGCGCTATCTATCGCCCCCGCCGTTCGAACTGGTGGGCAACAAGACGGTGGCGGAATTCGCCAACACCACCGCGGCGGCACCGGTGACCCAAGCCGACACGCCGCAGGCCGAGCAAGCGAATTATTACGACCTCGGCGTGCAGCAGAAGCTCTCCCCGCGCCTCACGGCAGGCGTCGACACCTACTACAAGCAGTCGCACAACTTGATCGACGAAGGTCAATTCGGGGCGCCGATTATTCTCACGCCATTCAATTACGCGCACGGGAAACAATACGGCGCCGAGTTTACCGCCAACTTCACCGACGAAGCCCTGGCGGCCTATGGGAATCTCGCGTTACAGCATGCCCAGGGCAAGCAGATCGACTCGGCGCAATTCAATTTCTCGCAGGCCGAGCTCGATTACATCGCCGGTCACTACATCCATCTGGATCACGAGCAACAGGTGACCGCCTCGGGCGGTGTGTCGTATCTTTGGCTTGGAACCCGCTATAGCAGCGACTTTCTTCTCGGATCCGGTCTACGGGCCGACGAAATGCTGGCGGACGGCAGCTCCATTCCGAACGGCGCTCACTTGCCCTACTACACGCAAATCAATCTCGGCCTGAGTCACCAGCTTCAATTGAACAATGCGGGGACCCTGACTGCGCGATTCGATGTCATCAACGCTCTGGATAAAATCTACCAGATTCGCAACGGCACCGGCGTGGGCGTGGGCGCGCCGCAGTACGGGCCGCGGCGCGGCTTGTTCGTCGGGGTCTCGAAGTCGCTCTAAATCGCATCGAGCGCGGCTGATAAATCGGCGATGAGGTCGTCCGAATCCTCGATGCCGACGGAAATACGGATCAGCGCGTCGGTGATGCCGAGGCGGTCGCGGGTCTCCTTGGACACGCCGGAATGCGTGGTGCTTGCCGGATGACATATCAATGTCTCCGTTCCGCCGAGACTCACCGCCAGCTTGATCACTTGCAACGCATCGAGCAGGCGAAACGCCTCGGCCTCTGCGCCTTTGACGGTAAAGCCGAACGTCGAGCCCGCGCTCTCACACTGCGCTCTAAATACGGCATGGCGCGGGTCATCCTGCGTCAGGAAGCCAAGATAATTGACGCCCTCGACCTTTGCGTGGCTGCGCAGAAAATTCGCGACCAACGCCGCATTGTCGGCCGACTTGTGCATTCGCAGCGACAAGGTCTCCATGGATCGCATGATCATCCAGGCGGTATTCGGATCGAGCTGAGTACCCAGGGCGCCGCGTAATTTCTTGATCGGTCCGACGACATCGCGTGCTCCGATCACGCCGCCGGCCACAAGATCGGAGTGGCCGCCGACATACTTGGTCAGCGAGTACATCACCAGATCGGCGCCGAGGGCCAGCGGCCGTTGAAAAACCGGACCCAGGAAAGTGTTGTCCACGGCGACGGGCGGACGGCCGCCGGCTTGCCGCTTGCCGATTTGCCTGGAAATATCGCGCATTAGTTCAAGATCCACCAAGCTATTGGTCGGATTCGCGGGCGTCTCGAGCATCATGAGGCACACCCGACCGCCGCGCGTCGCCGCCAGCGCGCTCGCGCGGGCGGCGGCATTGGCTACCGCAGCGCGATCGTGGCCCAAATTAAATCCGACGGCGCCGACACCAAAGGCTGGGAACGTCTTTTCGATGAGCGTCTCTGTCCCGCCGTAGAGAGGTTGGCTCATCAAGATGACGTCGCCGGGCCGTACATAGGTCCAAAGCGCCGTGGAGATGGCGGACATGCCGCTGGAGAACACCGCGGCCGCTTCGCCTCCCTCCCAAAGCGCAAGTCGGTCCTCGAGAACCTCGAGGTTAGGATTATTGAAACGCGAATAGACCAGGCCGGAAGACTGGCCGGCTCCCAGTTCGCGCCTGCCGGAGGTATAGTCGAAAAAATCCTTGCCGTCTTGCGCAGTCTTGAAAGCGAAGGTCGAGGTCAGAAATATCGGCGGCTTGAGCGATCCTTCGGACAAGCTGGGATCATAGCCGTAGCCCATCATTTGGGTTTCGGGCTTGAGCACGTGCTTGCCGATTTTGCGCTTATGATAGGTATCGTAGCTCACGCTTCCTCCACAAGTTAAAACCGTGGAACGCAATATAACCCGTCAGACTCGAGGCGTGGGGATTCGCGCAACGGGTGTAATTTAGGAATGAACTTAGGTGTTACTCGTAGCGATCGCCGGTGCGGCGTTTTTCAGCACATTCCTCGGCGGACTGTTGGCAATCAGGCTGCGCGACAAATTGCATCTGATACTGGGCTTCAGCGCCGGGGCCGTGATCGGCGTTGCATTCTTCGATTTGCTTCCCGAGGCGATCGGCTTGGGGCAGAAGTTTGACGGACCGCCCGTCATTCTGTCGTGGACGGCGCTTGGCTTCTTATCCTATTTGGTGTTGGATCGGATTCTGCTGTTTCATGGCGAAGGCACCTCGCGCGGCAATTTCTCCGCGGGCATACTTTGCATCCACAGTTTCCTCGACGGCATCGCCATCGGCGTGGCGTTCCAGACCTCGCGCGCGGTCGGCATCGTCGTGACAATCGCCGTCTTGACGCACGATTTTTCGGACGGCATCAACACCATGAATATCGTGCTGAAGAACCGCGGCAATCGCGCGCAAGCGACTCGCTGGCTTCTGATGGATGCGCTGGCGCCGGTGTTGGGAATCGTCTCTACCTTCTTCTTTACTCTGCCCGGCAGCGTATTTGGCATTGTGCTGGGAGCATTTGCCGGTTTCTTTCTCTACATCGGCGCGAGCGATCTGATCCCCGAGAGCTATCACGCCCATCCAAAATTTCTCACCACCGCAATGACCCTCGCGGGCGCCGCAGCGCTGTATCTGGCGATCGGCTTAATCGGGTAGCGATGGCCGCGGAGATGTTCTGCTCGTCGCGGCGCTGCCGGCGGAGGCCAATATGATGCTGACAATCGCCGCCCATTGGATCGGCGTCAGCCGCTCACCGAGAAAATACAGGCCCGCCAGCGCGCCGAGCGCCGGATCCAGGCTCATCAGCACGCCGAAAGTTCGCGTCGGCAAACGCGTCATTGCGAACATCTCCAGAGAATACGGCAGAGCGCTCGACAGCAGTGCGACGCCGAGCGCTGCCGGCAAAATCGCGGGCGACAAGAGCCGGGCGCCGACCTGCGCCGCCGCGATCGGCACTATGACGATGGCTCCGACCAGCGTTCCGAGCGCTGCGGTCTGACCGCCGTGCACGGCTCCGGCCTTCTGCCCGAAAAGAATGTACAGCGCCCAACACAGGCCCGCTGCAAGGGCAAATCCCACCCCGGCGGGAGCGAGCGGCTTGGAGTCGAGTCCTAGCGGCAGCAAGGCGAGAAGCCCAAGCGCGGCCAGCGCGATCCACACGAAATCGACGGGACGACGCGAGGCCGCCATCGCCACCGCCAGAGGTCCCGTAAATTCCAATGCAACCGAAATGCCCAGCGGCAGCGTGCGCAGCGACAAATAAAAAAATGTGTTCATGCAACCCATCGCCACACCGTAGATGACGATGGTGCGCAGCTCGCGCAAGCTCGGGCGCACTCGCCAGGGCCGCCACACAGCCAGCAGCATGAGTGTCGCCAGAGCCAATCGCAGCGCCGCCGCCCCCACCGCGCCGACCGCGGGGAACAGTCCTTTGGCGACGGTCGCACCGAGCTGAAAGCTCGCCATGGCGACGGTCAGCGACGCGATCGGCACGGCAACAGGGTAAGACTTGAACCACGAGCGCAAAAAATTGGTCCCGATACTTAAACTTATGGGTCGGTCGTATCGACCTGCGCCTTGTCCAAGAGATGCAGATGCTTCATCACTCGGTTGAGATTCCTGCGAATTTCATTCAAATGACCGATGCTGACGGCAGTCTTCATGGCTTCCTTCAAGGGCTGCAGCGGGTAGCCGCCGTACGCACCCGCGTCCGGAACGTCATTGGTGACGGAGGATCTGCCGGCGAGGACCACGTTGTCGCCCAACGTGATGTGCGCGGTCACCACCGAGCAGCCGCCCGCGACGAATTGACGGCCGATTTTGGTGGAGCCTCCCATCATGAAGCCCGCGGTGAAGAAGCCGTTTTCGCCGAGATCGCAGTTGTGGGCAATATGACAAATATTGTCCAGCTTAGTCCCCGATCGGATATGCGTCGATGTCAGGGTCGCGCGATCGATCGCACAGTTGCTGCCGATTTCGACGCCGTCGCCGATCTTCACGTTACCGAGGTGAGAAATCTTCCGCGGCTTGCCGTCGGCACCAACGGCATAACCGAAGCCGTCGCTGCCAATGCTGGTATGCGGGTGAATCTCGCAGTCATTGCCTACCTCGCAGGCGGCGCCGACGAACACATGCGGGTGTATCATCGTTCCGGCGCCGATCCGCGCATCGTTCTCGATGACGGCATGAGCGCCGATCAAGCAGCCGTCGCCGATCCTCGCGTGCGCGCCGATGACGCAATAAGGGCCGAGGTAGACGCGCTCGCCGATCTCAGCATCCGCATGCACCACTGCGGTCGGATGACGCTCGCCCCACTGGGTAAAGCGATAACATTTTCTATCGAAATACTTGAGCAATACAGCCATGCCCATTGAGATGCTCTGCACCGAGAAGCAGCAACTGGCGCAGTCGGCCGACGCCCGGACGCACTCGGCCATGTTGGCAGGGACGATGAGAATTGCCGGTTTGTGCAGACGCGCTTCGGCCAGCTGCGTCGCGTCGCTGATGTACACCAGGCTATCGCAGGCGGCTTCTTCCGGGATATGACACTGATTAGCCGAGCTTTCCAGGTTGCCCTGCAAGAAGGTAAATACATCCGAATGTTGACTTTCGATGGTCCGAGCGGTGAGCATCATGCCATCCCTTAACAATCTACTGCCCGAGCGGCGCTGCAGATTATCATGCCGCCGGCGGATAGATTATAACGAACGGCCGCCCATGCTGCGGGAGAATGCCGATTGCTTTGAACTCGGGTGATTTGCCCACGGTTGCTGCGGCGCAGGTTAAACGACTCAAGCGCGGCGCAGTACCACAGAACACCGTTGCCCTCGCCCGTTACCTGTTGGGAAAAGTGTTGGTGCGCGAGTGGCGCGCGGCTCTGACGATCGGCCGGATCGTGGAGACCGAGGCTTATCTTGAGGATGATCCTGCGTGCCACGCCTATCGCGGCGCCACGCCACGCAATCGCTCGCTGTACCTGACCGTCGGTCACGCCTACGTCTATCTGTGTTACGGAACTTCCTATCTGCTCAATGTCTCGAGCGAGGCCGCCGGAACAGGCGCCGGAGTCCTGCTGCGTGCCCTGGAGCCGCTGCAGGGCATCGATCACATGCGGCGCGCGCGCAAGATCACGAGCGTGCTGGATTTGGCGCGCGGGCCCGGGCGGCTCACCGCGGCATTGCGGGTCGACCGTCGATTTGACGGCATCGATCTGTTCGCACCCGGACCCTTGTGGATCGGCAGCGACGGCCTTGCTGTCGGGACGATCGGCCAAAGCGAGCGTATCGGCGTCAGTCAGGCCGCCGACGCCCCATTGCGCTACTTCCTCGCCGGCAGTCGTTACCTGAGCGGTACGCGTGCGCTCAATGAATGACCCTGTTGCCGGCTTTTTGAGGCACCAGCCATTGATGATCCTGGACGGGGCCATGGCGACCGAATTGGAACGGCGGGGAGCGGATCTTTCCGATCCGCTTTGGTCGGCAAAGTGTTTGATCGAGCAGCCTGAGAGGATTCGCGCCGTACACCTGGATTATTTCAAGGCCGGGGCGGACGTCGCGACCACGGCGACGTATCAAGCCACGTTCGAGGGGTTCGCGCGCCGCGGAATCGAGCGCCCAGCCGCCGCTAAATTGATGCGCGATGCGATCACGCTGGCAATTGCGGCGCGAGATGAATTTTGGTCCGGCACGGCGAACCGGGCAGGCCGCTTGCGGCCGCTGATCGCGGCGTCGGTCGGACCCTACGGCGCCATGTTGGCGGACGGATCCGAATACCGGGGTAACTACGCGCTCAGCGATCATGCGCTCGAAGAATTTCATCGCGCGCGGCTGCGGGTCTTGGCGCAGTCCGGGGCTGATCTGATGGCGTGTGAGACGATTCCCTGTTCGCGCGAAGCACTGGTCTTGGCGCGACTGCTGCTGGAATTTCCGGCGGCCCGGGCGTGGATCAGTTTTTCCTGCAAGGACGGCGAGCACACCTGCCAAGGCGAGAAAATCGCAGAGTGCGCCGCACGTTTGAACGAATTTGCCCAGATAGTCGCGGTGGGCGTCAACTGTACTGCGCCCCAACACATCGCGCCTCTGCTGCGGCAAATGCGCGAGCAAACGGATAAACCACTGCTGGCCTATCCAAACTCCGGCGAGCGCTACGACGCGAATCTCAAGCGATGGCGGGGGACCTCAAGTCCGGCGTCGTTCGCGGATCAGGCACCCGCGTGGTTTGCCGAGGGAGCCCGCCTGATCGGCGGCTGTTGTCGCACGACCCCCAGCGACATTGCATCGCTTAGAAGCTTCGCGGCGCAGGTCGCATCCGTACAATCCTAGTGCTCCGAGAAATGCGGCTCGCGCTTCTCGAAGAACGCACGCACGCCCTCCACGCAATCGTGTGCCTCGAGAGACATCTCTTGGGCACTGCGCTCGGCGCGCAATTGCTCCTGAAGTGAATTATCGAACGCCGAAGCCTGCAATGCGCGAATTTGCCCGAGCACCGCGCTAGGTCCGCTCGCCAGCCGGTGAGCCACCGCCTGCGCGCGCAGCAACACTTCCGCCGCCGGCACGACCGCGTATGCGAGGCCCCAATCGAGCGCGGTCTTGGCGTCGATTCTCTCCGCCAGCATCAGGGCCGATAATGAGCGGCCGCCGCCGATGCGCCGCGCCAGGTGAAACGTAATTCCCGCGTCCGGCACCAGGCCGAGCCGGGCGAAAGACGGCAGGAAATATGCATTGTCGCCGGCGACGATGATGTCGCAGGCCAGAGCGAGGCTCATTCCGGCGCCCGCCGCCGCGCCATTGACCGCCGCAACGATCGGATAGCGGAAACCGCTCAGCCTCATGATCAAAGGGTCCATGAATCGGCGCATCTCGAAATGCGCTCTCTGCCTCGCCTCCTGGGTCTTCAAGTCAATCGAGTGCAAGTCCAAACCGCTGCAAAAAACATCGTTGCTGCCGGTGAGCACCACGGCCCGCGCGCCGCCGTCGCCCTTTTGTATTTGATCGAGCGCCAAATGCATCGCTCGGATAATCGTGATGTCGATTGCGTTGCTTACGGCCGATCGCTGTATTGCAAGCGTGGCCACGCCATCCGATACCGTGAACGCCAGAGTATTCATGCCACTGCCCTCCTAAGCGGTGTCGCCGCGGCACCGTTGACTTACATTGTAAAGTCGACATTAAATAGGCCTGCGCGTCACGATCATGCCTCCTAGCAGCCGCGGCCGCAAGCACCCGCAGCGCCGCGGACAGCATTCCATCGACGCGCTGCGTGCGTAGGCATCGGCCGTTGCGCGCCGGCGCGGGATCCCGCAAACTTCGGCGGCGCAAAAGCGCCCAACTCCGGGAGTCAAATGATGTCGAATGTGGTTGCGCGCAGCCGCGCGCTTTTGCTGGTGGCCGCGGCCTGCTTTTTCGGACTCTGGACCGGGCTTGGGGCCGCCGCGAGCGAGCCGCTGCGCAGCGAGACGCCGCAGACCTTCGTACCCCGCACCGATAGCTTCGATTACGTTAGCCGCGAAGCGATGATCCCGATGCGCGACGGGGTGAAGCTGCAAACCCTCATTCTCATCCCGCACGGCGCGCATCGCGCCCCGATCCTACTGACTCGAACTCCGTACGGCGCCACGGACAGAATTGCGAAGAACAACAGCGCGCATCTGGGGACGGTCATCGATAGCACCGACGTTGCCGATGATGCGGTGGTCAACGGCGGCTACATTCGCGTTATGCAGGATGTGCGCGGCAAGCATGGTTCGGAAGGCGACTATGTCATGACCCGCCCGCTGCAAGGGCCGCTGAACTCGACCGCGGTCGATCACTCGACGGATACCTACGACACCATCGATTGGTTGGTGAAGAATATCCCTGAATCGAACGGCAAGGTCGGCATCCTGGGTATCTCATACGACGGCTTCACATCGCTGATGGCGCTCGTCCATCCTCACCCGGCGCTGCGTGCGGCGGTTCCGATCAATGCGATGGTCGATGGCTGGATGGGCGATGACTGGTTCCACAAAGGCGCCTTTCGCCAGGACAGCCTGGTCTACATTCACGATCAGGAGGCCACGCGCGGGACCACTATCAAGTGGTGGACCGATCACTACGACGACTACGACACCTGGCTCGCGGCAGGCTCCGCGGGCGAAATGGCACGCCGGCATGGTCTCGAACAGGTGGGATTCGCGGCCAAGGTCATGAATCACCCCGCCTACGATTCATTCTGGCAGGAACAAGCCATGGACAAACTATTGGCCAAGGAAGGAGTGACGGTTCCCGTGATGTTGGTGCACAGTCTATGGGACCAAGAGGATATTTACGGCAACATAGCGCTCTACAAGGCGATCAAGCCGCAAGACACCGATAACTCCAAAATATTCCTGGTGCTGGGGCCCTGGTTTCACCACCAGGAGCGGCTCGACGGCAGCGCAGTCGGGGCCATTCGATTTGGCAGCGACACATCGCAATATTTCCGATTGCACTTGCTGCGGCCGTTTCTGGATCACTTTCTCAAGGACGATGCGCCCCCGCTGAATATCTCGGTCGTCAACGCCTTCGAGACCGGAACGAATCGCTGGTTGGCGCTGCCCGCATGGCCCAGTGGCTGCGCCGCCGGATGCGCGATCGAACGCCAACATCTGTACCTGCAGCCCGGCGGCAACCTGAGCTTCACCGCGACGAAGGCCGCGGCGCCTGGCTTCGAGGCCTATGTGGCTGATCCGGCGAAGCCTGTCCCGTATTTGCCGCGCCCCATTCACATCGGCGGCGATGAAGGAGAAACAATCTGGCAGACCTGGCTGGTCAGCGATCAGCGGAACGCTGCGTCACGCACCGATGTCCTGACTTTCGCCACCCCGGCGCTGAAGGAGCCGTTGAAAATCAGCGGCGAGCCGATTGCCAATCTCATCGCCTCCACCACCGGCACGGACGGCGATTTCGTCGTGAAACTGATCGACGCCTACCCGGATGAGGTCGGTCGGGAACCAAAGATGGGCGGCTATGAACTGATGATTTCAGCGGATATCCTGCGCGGCCGCTATCGAGACTCCTTCAGCAGTCCCAAGGCAATACCGGCCGATAAAGCGCAGACCTTTCGTTTTGCTCTGCCGACGGCGAACCACGTGTTTCTACCCGGGCATCGCATCATGGTTCAGGTGCAGTCGAGCTGGTTTCCTCTTTACGATCGAAATCCGCAGACCTATGTGGAGAACATATTTTTGGCCAAACCGGCGGATTACAAAAAGGCAACCATCAAGATATTCGACAGCGGGCCAAACGCGAGCTTTGTCGATCTACCGGTGGTGAGTGGCGCGGTTACGCCGCATTAGCCGGCCGCATCGGTCATGGGCCTCAATCCAAATTCATTCGTCATCGAGACTCGCGAACACTTGATCGGCCTGCTTGCCGAAGCTGCCGAGATAGAGCACCACCTAATGTGCTGCTATCTCGATGCCGCGTTCAGCCTCAAGCAGGAGGCGGTTCGGCGCTGACGACGCTGGCCGCGAATGCGATCACGCCCGGGTCGGAGGCATAGCCGGCCCGGGCGCGACTCAAGACTTGGGCAAATCCTCGAATTCTCTTACTGCCGACCGCCTTCGGGCTCATGCTTCTGTTCTTTGGGCTGCGCCTTAGGATGGGGCGGTCTCGCCGCCTGCGCTTTCGCCTGCCTTCCCCCCTGGTTGACGTTGGGCCGCCCGGCTGCCGGTCTTGCGGGTGATGTCGCGGCACCGTGCGCGCCAACGACGCCCGGAGCGTTAAACGCGCCCGGCCTCGGCGTGGCCGCGATGGCCGGACGGCCACCGTTGGCCTTCGCGAACAGCGCCGGATTCCTGGCCGCCGTCTGCACATGCTGCTGCTGCGCGGGCGTCGGCGCAACGTGCGGTTCCTGCGCTGCCGCTCGTTCTTGGGGAGTCGGCGCCGCGGCGATGCCGCCCGCACCACCGTTAAAGCTCACCCGGTTGACGGTGACGTTGTTGACTACCGTTTGGTTATAGGTGTTATGAATGACCGTCACATTGACGTTATTCACAGCGGTGTTGTAGGCAAACGAATTGCCGGCCCAGCGACCGCCCGCGTAGCCCACCCCTCCGTAGCCGAACCCATAGTTGACGCCGCCATAGAATCCGACATGAGGACCCCAAAAGCCGGCGTGAAAAGCGTAGATGCCGCCGATGAAACCCCAATAACCGGGAGTCCAGAGCAGCCCCATTTGCGGCGGCATAACCCAGGTGCCGGGCACCCAGTAGTAGCCCCCCGTGCTATAAGCCCAATAGCCCGGTGCCCAAAGATAGCCGGGCTGCGGACAGGGCGGTTGCTCATAGACCGGCAACGGCGGCGGCGCCTCATTGGCTTGCACCTCGACCTCAACGGCGGGTGCGGCATAGGCGGGCGGCGGCGCGGCATAGGCAGGCGGCGGTGCGTAAACTCGCGGCGGAGGCGGCTGGTACGCGGGTTGTACGACACAGGCGCTCAGCAGCGTGGCCGCTGTCAGGGCAAATAGGATGCCCTTGCCGGGCATCGCGACAAAACGATGAGTTTTCGATGATTTAGACATTATGTTTACCGCCCATGTTGATTTCGCATGACAGCGTACTTAACAAAACGCTGCTCATGGAACGGTGAACGTCACAGTTTGAAGGCTGGCTATCTCTGTGAAGGGAATGTAACCCGGCCCCAGGGGGGCCGGGCTGGGCCCGGCGTTGCTCACGCAATGTTGCGTTTGAAGGTCTCCGGCAGAAAGAATAGACCGATCACCACGGTAGCCCCCGCCACCACGATCGGGTACCACAAACCGTAGTAGATATCACCGGTAGCCGCCACCATCGCGAACGCGGTAGTCGGCAGGAATCCCCCGAACCAGCCGTTGCCGATGTGATACGGCAGCGACATCGCGCTGTAACGGATCCTTGCAGGGAATAATTCCACCAATAGCGCCGCAATCGGACCGTAGACCATCGTTACGTAAAATACCAACAGGAACAGTATCAGCACGACCATGGGCTTGTTGATGGCCGCGGGATCTGCCTTGTCCGGATAACCGGCGGCCGACAGGGTCGCTTTGGCGCTTGCCTGGAACGCCGCAATCGCCGCCTTACGCTCCTTGCCGCTCATCGTTGCGGGATCGGGCGCGGTCAGGAGGGTCGTGCCGCTGCGGATCTGCGCCACCGCTCCCGGTGCGGCATTGACTCGTTGATACGAAACTCCGGCCTTTGCGAGGAAACTCTTGGCTATATCGCAGGACGTTGAATCAAACTTATTCTTGCCGATGGGATCGAATTGAAACGAACATTGCCGCGGATCTGCAATTACCGTCACCGGCGCCGCGGCCTGCGCCGCATAAAGGGCGGGATTCGCGTACCGAGTGAGCGCCCCGAACAACGGAAAATACGTCAGCATCGCCAGCAAGCAGCCGGCCAAAATAATCGGCTTTCTGCCGATCCTGTCCGATAGCCAACCAAAAAGCACGAATGCAGGCGTTGCCAGCGCCAGCGCGATTGCCGTTAGAATATTGGTGGTTGCGCCGTCGACGCGCAGCGTTCTTTCGAGAAAGAACAATGCGTAGAACTGGCCGGTGTACCAGACGACCGCCTGGCCCATCACAGCGCCCAACAAGCTGATCAGCACGATCTTCAGATTGCTCCATCGGCCGAACGCTTCCTTGAGCGGCGCCTTCGAAGTCGTGCCCAGCGTCTTCATCGCGAGGAATACCGGACTCTCCGACAGTTGCATGCGAATCCACAACGATACGGCCAGTAGAATGACCGAGACGAGGAACGGCAGCCGCCAACCCCAAGCCTTGAACGCGTCCTCACCGAGGATGGTGCGGGTACCGATGACCACCAGCAATGCGGCAAAAAGCCCAAGCGTCGCCGTGGTCTGAATCCAGCTGGTAAAAAGTCCGCGTTTCCCCGCCGGCGCGAATTCGGCCACATAGATCGCAGCCCCGCCGTACTCGCCGCCGAGGGCCAGTCCCTGCAGCAAGCGCAGGGCGAGCAGCATGACGGGCGCAGCGACGCCGATCGAGGCATAGCTCGGCAGGATGCCGACTGCAAAGGTCGCGCCGCCCATGATGCTCATCGTGATCAGGAAGGTGTGCTTACGCCCCACCAAGTCGCCGAGCCGACCGAACACAAGCGCACCGAACGGACGCACGGCAAAACCGGCTGCGAACGCCGCCAACGCAAAAATGAATCCGGTGACATCATTTACGCCCGAGAAAAATTGCGCGCCGATGACGGTGGCAAGCAGGCCGTAAAGATAAAAATCGTACCACTCAAAAATCGTCCCCACCGAGGACGCTCCGATCACCAGCCATTGGTTGCGCGTAGTTCCCTGCGCCGCCGGCAAGCCGGTCGCCACGGATATGTCGGTCATGTCGCCTCCCTATCGCTTGAGCGTCGCAGCGGTTACGGCCGCGCGTAATTCCACCAGCTTTGACTTGATCACGGCAGCATTTTCCGGACCCATTCGGATCAGCAGCTTCTGCCCGGCAGGGCGCGCCTCGAGCGCAGGATCGGCAAATGTATACATGACATTCGGCCGCGCCAGTTCAATGGGCCCGGTGGGCTGCGGGGTCGCCAGCAGTACATCGATGACCTGTACAAGCCGGTCGTTGAAGTAGCCGTTGGGATAGCCCAGATTTTGGTAGGCACTCTGGAACAGCGGATAGAAGTGCACATACATTGCCTTGAGTTGCCGCACATCGAGCTTGGCGATGACGCTGACCACCGGCTGATAGCGCGCGAAATTTTCCGGATTGAGCGTCGAATGCAACTCGTCTCCGTCGGCGCGAAAGTTGCCGGCAACCGCGCCTACCGCTCTTTTGTCCATCGCCACCTTTTGGCGCGGCAGATTATCGATGGTCACCACGATGCGGCGGATAATGTTCTCCGGCACCAGGTAATCCTTGACGGCAGCGTCGCCGACAATCGCACTGAGCGCGCTGCTCACGGCGGGATCGCTGTCCGCCAACGCAGGCAACGGAGCCTTCGACGCCGCATCCTCGGCGCCCTGCGGGAGAGGATGTGCGATGGCGGCCTCCTCCGTTGCAGGCGCAGCCTGCTGTGCTGTTGCGGGCACCGGCGGCGGTTTCGATCCACGGGAATGCAGGATGTACCACAGGCCCAGTGCGCCCGCAATTATCAACACCGCCGCCCGAATCACTATCCGCTTGTTCATGGCCGTCGATTCTCCGGTTACCTACCCGCGCGTGCGAATCTCAAGTTCATGTCGCCGATAGTCGATGACCAACGCATCGAACAGACCAAGCGCGTCCATACCGATCAATATCGCCGGCTCCTCCGTCAGGTCCCATTGCTTGAATATAAAAAGATCGCCGAATGTCACTCCGGAATCCTTAATTTGGATGGAACCGAAGTCGATCGCCGGCATCGGTATAACCTCGCCTTCCTGAATGTCCTTAGTCGCACCGACGATTTGATCGGGTGTGCCCTTGAGCTGGCGGCGATGCCGCGCCAATGCATCGCGCAGCGCAAGATTTGCGATGGTCGTTTGACCGCCTGTATCGATTATCGCCTTCACGCGGATCTGATCGATCATCACCCCGACGACGATCAGTTGACCGCGCAACGATTTGAACGGCACCTTGATGAAGCCTAGCCCGGTTCGGTCATCGCGGGAGTAGGAAATAGTGATCTTATCGTGGCGAAAATCGATGAATATGCGCTTGTTCGACAGTCCCTCGTAGCCCAGGATGCCCTCCGCGCCTCCCAATGCATCGGGCACGATCGGCAACACGGTTGCGACCATATCGAGCTCACCGACACTTAAGTTATTGACTTTAATCGTCGGCACGGTAGCCGAACCCGTCACCCCTCGCAGCATGACCGGCGGAGATTGATCCAGTGGAATGCCGAGCGCCAAGGCGACCAGCGCCGTCACGGCGCTATGGCTCGCGCCGGTATCGAGCANNCGAGCACGAGCCGGAACGGCCCCCGGCCATTGATCAGAACCGGCGCCCAAATGCGCCCGATTTGGTCGCGTATCGTAGGCGCAACGTACTTAGGCTCGGGGGTCTCGACCAAGAGGTCTTGCAGTTGATCGGCGGGGCTGGCATCGGGGGGCGCCGCCGGAGGAACACCCGGCGCAGCGTTCACCGACGGCGCATTCGCGTATGCGGCGCCGACGATGCCCAACAGCAACCATGCGATTGCAGAAATACGACCGCATGAAGACCTAGCTGTCACGACCATCTCCAGGCACATGGCAGGCGCACACCATGCTGATACGCGAGCATAGCACTGCGGAACAGGCGCCAACCAAGCGATTTGACGCCATTGTTCGCCGCTGCGAACATCCGTTGATGAGCGCCGGAATCACCCGCCGCGACTTCATGAACGGCATCGCGATTGCTGTCGTGGGGGCCTCCGGCATCGATTTGTCGAACGCGCAAGCCACACATCGGCCGGCGGCGGACACGCCCGCGGATCAGGGTTATCCGCCCGCCCGCAGCGGCCTGCGCGGCAGCCATGTCGGCTCCTTCGAAGCGGCCCACCGTCTTAGGGACGGCTCCCCGTTCGACGTTTCGGGCGCGGTGGTCGAAGAGCGTTACGATCTGCTCGTCGTCGGCGGGGGTATCAGCGGACTGGCCGCCGCCTATTTCTATCGGCGGCGGCGCCCCAAGGCACGCATTCTGATTCTCGATACGAACGATGATTTCGGCGGACATGCGAAGCGCAATGAATTCGAAGTGGACGGTAAATTGCTGCTTGGATACGGGGGCACCGAGTCCATCGATTCTCCGCGCCACGGGTGGGACAAGGTCGCGAAGAGTCTGCTCGTCGATCTCGGAATCGACGTCAAGCGATTCGATACGGCGTTCGATCAGGATTTCTACTCCCGCTGGGGCTTGAGTCACGGCGTGTTTTTCAAGAAGGAGGCGTTTGGGGTCGACCGCCTTGTGCGCAAACCCTTCGGCACTTGGACCGATTGGCAGGAGGACCCGCGAATGAATTCGCGCGACGA
>PKXS01000050.1 GCA_003132425.1 Gammaproteobacteria bacterium
GATATCCAGGCCGGCCAATTTCCCCTTCATCACCACGAGCGCATCGCGCTCGCCGGTTTGCTTCTGAGTCTGAAGGATTCGATCCTTGTAGCGCTTCGAGTCCTTGAATCTGAGCGGGTCCTCCGACTCGACCTTGACCGCAAGTTCGGTGGTCGACCCGGTATCCAGAAATTTCAACATGCGCTCGCGCCCGTTGATCCGCATGTGGTGGCTGCATTTCGGGCATACATGCAGATTGCGCTCGATCTCGGCGCGATACAGCACCGCGTCGCAGGCAGGACACTTGGTCCACAAACCCTCCGGCACCGAGCGCGTGCGGCGCTCGGTCTTGATGCGCGACGGAACGATTCGTTCAAACCAGGACATGCCCCAGTCTAAACCAAATCAGCCGGAGGGCGGCAGCAAAAGGCCGCCGGCGGGGGCAGGAATGCCGTAGACGATGGGGTATTCGACGCGCCACAAATATAGCCCGGTCGCCGGCGCGGTAGCGCCGGCCAAGCGGCGGTCGCGGCCCGCCAGTATCCGCGCCATCGCCTCGAAGGGATCGGCCTCGCGCTGTACGCCGAGCAGCGTGCCGACGATATTGCGCACCATGTGATGCAGATAGGCGTTGGCAGCGATCTCCAGCCACACATAGTCGCCCTCGCGGCGCACCTGTACCCGATCGACTCTTCTCACCGGTGTTTTTGACTGGCACTCCACCGAGCGAAACGCGGTGAAGTCGTGCTCGCCGATCAGTGCCTGCGCGCCGATGTGCATCGCCTCGGCATCGAGCGCCCGATGCATCCACGTCGCGCGTGCGCGCTGTAGCGCGGGGCGCGCGCTTCGGTTAAGAATAATGTAGCGGTAGACCCGGCAAATGGCAGCGTGCCGCGCATGAAATCCTGGCCCTACTTCAGCCGCCCATTGAAGTGAGATGGCCGGCGAGAGCTTCGTATTGGCGCCCAACACCCAGGCGCGCGGCGTGCGCGAGGCATCGGTATCGAAGTGGATAACCTGTCCGATCGAGTGCACGCCGCTGTCGGTGCGCCCGGCGCAGACCGCGGCGACGCTGTGGCCGGCGACGTACGAAATTGCCTCCTGCACGGCATCCTGCACCGAAGCCGAGTGCGCTTGGGACTGCCATCCGGCGTAGTCGGTGCCGTCGTACTCGACTATGGCGGCGACGCGGCGGGAATCCGCCACGGTCAGCCGGGCAGAGTTTCGATCAGGCGCTGCGCTTCCTGTTTCTGGCTGGCAGAACCTTCCTGCACGACTTCCTCGAGAATGCTGCGGGCGCCTTCCGGATCGCCCATGTCCATGTAGGCTCGTGCAAGATCCAACTTGGTTCCCACTTCGCTCATCGTCACCGGTTCCAACTCTTGAATCGGAGGATTACCGGCCCTCAATTTCGCGGTGTGACCCGGTATCTGCAGCCGATTGGTCGGGTGTTCCGCAGCGCCGTTCAGCGCCTCGCCCACATCCAGATCCACACCCCGGCTGCGCTGGCTGGCCTCGAACACTTCGGACGAAAACACCTGATCCTCCGCACGCGGCTGGTCGAGAGTATCGCCGCTGCCCAGCGCCGTCGCCAAGCGATCCAGATCCAAGTCGATGCTATCCGCGTGAATGCTATCGGGGTGAATGCTGCGCAGTTTCGACGTGGATTCGATATCGGGCTTCTCGGTATCGTGAATATCCGAGAATTCGGCCGATTTGAAGCGTGAGGTCGCGCCGGCGTTTGGCTCGTGCGGCATCATGACGGTCGGGGCGGACTCCGGTCCCAACACGGCGGTCTTGATATCGTCGTGCCCGGAGTCGAGATCGGCGATAAACGACGCTTCCAATTCCCGCTCGAGCTCGGTCAGATCGCGATCGTGAGCGTGGTTCGCCGCGTCAGCCATCATTCGGCGCGAACGCTCGTCCAGGCCGGCAACCATGGTCGGCGCATCGGCCGGATGATCGGTGGTTTCCCCGAGCTGCGGTACCTCGCCGGTAGCCGATCCCGTCTCTTCCAGTCCGTCCAGATCCAGACCCAGATCGTCGATCGACACTTCGGCGGTTTGATCCGCTTTCACGCTCCCGCGCTTGGATGCAATTCGCCCGCTCATATCGCCCGGTTTTAGAGTGGGCGATTCCGTGGTGGGCGTATCGGAGGTGAAGTTCACCATCTCCGATTCGACGGTCGGTTCGTCGCGCGGCGGCATTTCACGCGTCGGCGACTCATCGGCGCCGCGCTCCGGTGAATCCAACGTGAAGTCGAGATTGGATCTGGAATTAAGATTCGGCGATTCACCGGTGGCGGCCGTATCCTCGCCCTCCTTGGCGAGCGGGTGATCGAGACTGCTGCGCTCGCCTTCGGGATCACCGAACAGATCGATGTCGACGCGGTTCTCGCCGCCCTCGAGGTTCAGGTCGACCAACGCGCCGGCGCCTCTGCCGCCGCCGGCAGCGGACGTGAACAGGGGCTCATCCGGGCAAATCTGCTTGCCCATGATGACAATCTTGTCCCACTCACCGGCGGGCGCTCGGTCTCGGGTCGCTTCCAGGCCCTTTGCCGCCTGCAAGAACGCATCCTTGTTGCCCCACACGAAATAGATTTCCAATAGCTTCAGGCGCAAATCCCGCCGATCCGGCTCGCGTTCCAGCGCGATGCGCACCAGGTCGGCCGCTTGGTCGTACAGGCCATACGCCATATGAAAGTCTGCTTCGGCCAGCGGGTCGCCCTGATCGAGGTTGACCGCACTCTCGCTCGACATCGTGTCATCGGGAGCCTTCACATCGCGGGCGCTATCCCCGAAACGATCCGACACAGCTCCGATTTCGGGCATCCGATGCGGACCGGATTCCTCCACCACGAATGAATCGTCGCCCTTGCGTAACGCTGCGAGCTTCGAGGTGGGGTCGCGCAACTCCGCGACGTCGGTTGCCTCCAACCCCTCCAACCCGCCGAAGCCCCCCGGGGAGCCCGGCCCGCGGCGGCGGCGAGCGGCAACTATCAGGCCGGCAATCAAGGCAATGAGGACCGCCAACGGCACCCACCAGTTCGCCGCTACCCAGTCGATCCACGACCCCGAGTAAGCGGGTGTCGGCGCAACCACCGGTGTCTTTTTGACAGGGGTAGCGACCGGCGCCGGTATCGGTGCGGGCGCGGTCTCGCCGGCCGGTACCGCGGCCGAGGCCGGCTGCTGCGCAGCGCTCGGCGCGGCAGGGGGCGTCGCTGCGGGCGCCGCCGGGGCCGCAGCGGCCGGGACTGCAGGGGCCGGGGTCGCCGGCATGCCAAGCTTGCGCTGCAGCTCGCTCAGTTCTGTATTGCGCACGTCGATCAGACGATGCGATTCCGCCAACTGCGACTCCAGATCCTTGACCCGGTCCTGCAGCGCTTGAGTTTCGCTGCTCGCTCCGTTAGACGGCTTCGCTCCAGCCGCTGCGTTCGCCGCGTTGCCGGCGCCGGCGCCGGCGCCGGTGACGCTGCCGCTGGCGCCCGGGGTCACCAGACGCAAGTGTCCGCCGCTGGCTACCGCGCCGCCGTTCTCCTTCCATGCGCTCATCTGCCGGCGCACTTCGCTGATGGCTTCGTGTTGATTCAGAGCGGCGATTTCGTCCCCGCCAGGTACCCGTAGTACAGCGCCGCGGCGCAGAATGTTGATGTTTCCACCGAACGCGTCCGGATTCGAGCGATACAGCGCCATCATGGTTTGATCGATATTCGCCGGAGTCTGCGCGTGCAAGCTGCGCGCGATTTTGGTAAGCGTATCTCCCTTTGCCACCTGATAGCTGGTTGTGCCGGTCTGCGGCGCCGCTTCTGGCGCGGCGGCCACCGGCGCGGCTACGGGCGCGGCAACTACCGGCGGTGCGGCAATCACCGGCGCAGCGGCGCCCTTGCGCGGCTGCGCAGGGGCGCTGGCGGGCGGGTTGCTGGGTGCGCTGGCCGCGGCGGTAACAGGCGCCGAGGTGCTGGGTGTTTCCCCCGGGGTGTACACCGGCGGATCGAGCAGCACCGTGTACTCGCGCATCAGTCGCCCGCGCGACCAATTGACTTCGACCAAGAAGGTCACAAACGGCTCCGGAATCGCGGCCGTGGACCGCACCAACAGAACATCGCGGCCGTCCTTACCCTTACCCACCTTGAAGGTCAGGGAGGACAGGAATGGCGGTCGATCGATCCCGTAGCGGGTAAACGCATCGTGGCCGGCGAGCGTCGCCCGCAAGGCGATCAGCTCGTCAGGGCTCGCCGAAACCAAGTCGATCTCAGCGTTTAGCGGCTCGTTCAAAGCCGAATTCAAATGGATCTCACCCAGGCCCAACGCCCACGACAAGGTTGGGCAAAGCAGGCACGCCATCAGCATCATGCGAGGCAGCGTCACGAACATTTCTACTCCCAGAAATCTGGTAGGCAAGCGGGTAAAGTTCATTGTGTTTGAGGAGCTTGGAAGCGAATTCTCACTTGCCCTTTGAATAAGTCATTAACTATAGCTTAACGAGATCTATTTACCAAAATCTGGGCTACCGAAACTGCGTTATGCGCCGCACATTTCCTAACATTATCGGCCACGACCCAAAAATTTAGAGATCGATCACGCGTCAAATCAGCCCGCAGACGGCCTACATATACCTTATCGGGCGCCAGCGCCAATGTGGCCGGCGTCGGGAATTCGGCAGTCGACTCGGCCTCAATGACGCTCAGACCCTTGCCGCGCTGCAATACCACCCTGGCATCCGCGGCGCTTAAGGGTCGCTCGAACGCCGCATGGACCGCCAGGCTGTGCCCGAAGAAAACCGGCACCCTCACCGCCGTGGCATTGATGGCCAAGCCGGGCAGGCCAAGGACTCGCCGAGTCTCCTCCCACAATCGCCGTTCTTCCCGCGAGACCCCGTCTGCGCCGAGCGCGTCCACCTGCGGAATGACGTTGAAGGCGATTTGCCGGCCGAATGCCCGGCCCTTCGGCTTCTTGCCGCTGAGCATGGCCACGGTCTCCCCGGCAAGCTCATCGATCGCGCCGCGCCCGCTGCCTGAGACCGCCTGGTAGGTCGCAACCTCGACCCGCGCAAGGCCCGCCAGCGCATGCAGTGGCGCGAGCGCCGTGGCGAGCGCCACGCTGGCGCTGCCCGGCAGAGCAACGATGCCCCGCGAAGCGACCGTCCCGAGCGCCGCGAAGTTGACGTCCGCGGCCACCAGCGGCACGTCGGCGCGGCCGCGAAACGTCGCGGAGCTGTCGATCACCCAGGCGTGTGCGGCCGCCGCCTCCGCGTAGCGCTCGGCAAGCGCCGCACGCCCGCAAAAAAAAGCCAGATCCACCCGCGAGAAATCAAATTGAGCGACATCTCCCACGGCGATTCTCTTATCGCCGGCCGCGCCTTCGTCATCGTCAACCGGGTGCCCTACATTGCGCTCATCGTCGAGCACATGCAGTTCCGCATACGCTATTTTTCGCACCCGCAGCTCGTCGATCACCGCTTCGCCAATGAGGCTCGACACGCCGACGACGGCAATGCGCGGCGGTACGGCGCTGACGTTCATTGGCTTGGGCTCACGAGCGGTGCGTGATCACCGGCGTGGTTCTGACCACATCGGCGCACTGCGCGCGGAAGCGCAGATAATGATCCATCAGCACGATCGCCATCATCGCCTCGGCGATCGGCGTCGCGCGAAATCCGACGCACGGATCGTGCCGGCCCGTGGTCACGACTCCGGTGGCATTGCCGTGAACGTCGATGGTCGCGCCCGGAACGGTGATGCTCGAGGTGGGCTTCAACGCGAGGCTCACGACGATATCCTGCCCCGAGGAAATCCCGCCGAGCACGCCGCCGGCATGATTGCTCTTGAAGCCGTGGGGAGTCATCTCGTCCCGATGCTCGGAACCGCGTTGCTCCACCGCTTTGAAGCCGGCGCCGATCTCGACGCCTTTGACCGCGTTGATGCCCATCATGGCGCTCGCCAAATCGGCATCGAGCCTTTCGAACACGGGCTCGCCCCACCCCGGGGGCACGCCTTTGGCGATCACGGTCACGCGCGCGCCGATCGAATCGCCGGCCTCGCGCAAGCTCCAGATATATTCTTCGAGTTCTTTGACGCGCTTCGGATCCGGGCAGAAAAACGCATTGTCATAGGCGCTCGCGGGATCCACAGGCTGCAGCACGATTCGGCCCATTTGAGCCAAATACCCGTGAATGCTCACCTGCAGCCGCTCCCGCAAGTACTTGCGCGCGATCGCTCCGGCCGCCACTCGCATGACCGTTTCGCGGGCGGAGGAGCGTCCGCCGCCGCGATAATCGCGAAAGCCGTACTTCTGCTGATAAGTGTAATCCGCGTGGCCCGGGCGAAAACGATCTTTGATCTTTTCATAGTCGCGCGAACGCTGATCTACGTTCTCGACCATGAGGCCGATCGGCGTGCCGGTGGTCTTTCCTTCAAATACGCCGGATAAGATGCGCACCGTGTCGGGTTCGCGGCGTTGGCTGGTGTATTGCGAGGTGCCGGGGCGCCGCCGCTCCACGTCCGCTTGCAAATCGGCTTCGCTGAGCTCAAGACCGGGCGGGCATCCGTCCACGACGCAGCCGAGCGCGGGGCCGTGGCTCTCCCCAAAACTCGTTACCGTGAAAACCCTACCGAAAGAATTACCCGCCACTCGCTTTCTCCAGGTCCGTTGCCCGCAGCAAGAACACGCCCCCGCCGCCCATGGCGATGTCCGGCCAAATAAACGGCAGCCTTGGATAAGCTCGCAGCAGCGTGCCCTCGGTATTGCCGACTTCCACCACTAAAATTCCGTCATCATTAAGGTGCCGTCGCGCGTCGGCAAAGATCGCTCGCACCGAATCTAATCCATCGGCGCCTGAGCTCAGGCCCAACGCCGGTTCGTGGCGGTACTCGCGCGGTAAACGACGCATCTCCGCGCGCCCGACATAGGGCGGGTTGCTCACGATGATATCGTAACGGCAGCCCCGCACGGCGTCGAAATGATCGGATCGCAACACCCTTACCTGCTTCGTCAGGTCGAACTTGCGCACATTGCGGCGGCACACTTGAAGCGCGGCGGGGGATATATCAACCGCGTCGATGAGCGCCCGAGGAAAGGCCATGGCGCAGGCCAGCGCGATCGCGCCTGATCCGGTGCCTATATCCAGAATCCGGCGCACCCGGCGCGCCGCTGCCCAAGGCCTAAAGCGTTGCAGCGCGAGTTCGGCAATGGGGGAGCGCGGCACCAATACTCGCGTATCCACATACAGTTCGAGCCCGGCGAAAAATGCCCGGTGCGTCAGATAGGGCAATGGTATCCGCTCTGCGATACGCCGCCGCAACAGGGCGTCCACTCGGGCGCGGCGGCGCGCCGTCAGGGGCCGGGCGTATGCGCCATCGCCCGGCTCGTGTGGAATCCGCGCCGAAAAAAACACCATTTCCGCGGCCTCGTCTCGCGCATCGGCGGTGCCGTGCCCGAAATGCACACGCGCACGGCGCAGCGCCAGCGCGCAGCGTTCGATGGCGGCGCCGACGGTCTCGGGTGCTCTATGGGATAATCGAGGCATGGCCGTCCAATCGAAAATCCTGTCCATTGCGTTCATTTGCATCGTCGGCATGGCCGGCGTCGGCGCCGCGCTGCTGTGGCGTCACCCGAGCCCCGCCGTTGACCTCGTCACGGGGACCTTGATCATCCCGAAGCACGAGCTGCCGGATTTTAGCCTTATCGACCAGCGCGGTCAGAAGTTTGACCGGACCAATCTACGCGGCCATTGGTCGATGCTGTTTTTCGGTTATACGAATTGTCCGGATTTTTGCCCGACCACGCTCACGACGCTGGCTGCAATGGAGAAGCGTCTACGGGCCGCCGCCGCCCCTGTGCGGCCGCAGGTGATCTTCGTGTCGGTGGACGCGAAACGCGATACGCCCGCGCAATTGGCGCAATACGTGCCTTACTTCGATCCCGAGTTCATCGGCGTCACTGCGGCCGATCAGCCGGCCATCGAGGCCCTCGCCAAGAAAATGGGTGTGGGCGTGATCATCACGCCCCACGCCGACGGCAGCTACAGCGTCGATCATTCCGGCGCTATCTTCGTGCTCGACCCCGGCGGCAAAGTAGCCGCGATACTCACCGGCCCCTTTACGGTGGATGGCTTGAAGGGTGATTTTGAGCGCATCGTGGCCGGCAGCGCATGAGCGCGGACACCCGCGGCCGGCTGTTCGTCTGGCTGCAATATCTGCTGCCGCAGCATGCTGTGTCGCGGCTGGTGCGCGCGGCCACCCGCGCACGGACCTGTTGGTTCAAGAACTTGCTGATCCGCGGATTTCTCAAGCTGTACTGCGTCAACATGACGGAGGCCATGGAGACCGATCCGTATTGCTTTGGCAGCTTCAATGAGTTCTTCACCCGGGCCCTTAAAACGGATTCCCGCCCGATCACCGCAGGTGTGGGCGAGATCGCCAGCCCGGTGGACGGCACGGTCAGCGAATGCGGCGGCATCGAACGGGACTTGCTCCTACAAGCCAAAGGCCGGCAATACACGCTCGTGGATTTGCTGGCGGGGCAAGTCTGGGCCAAGCGTTTCGAGGGCGGCAGTTTTGCCACGATCTATCTCGCACCCTTCAACTATCACCGCGTGCACATGCCGCTCGGCGGGCAACTGCTGGACACCGTGTACGTGCCCGGGCGCCTGTTCAGCGTCAACTCCGTCACGGCGCAGCACGTACCAAGATTGTTCGCGCGCAATGAACGCGTGCTGACCTTGTTCGACACGGCGTTCGGCCAGTGCGCGCTGGTGATGGTGGGCGCCCTGAATGTGGGCAGCATGGCCACCGTCTGGGCGGGCGACATCACGCCCGCCGCGCGGCGCGTCGTGACCCATCTGCCCGGGCCGCAAGTTCGCCTCGAGCGAGGCGCGGAGCTCGGCCGCTTCAATATGGGCTCGACGGTGATTCTGCTGTTCGAGCCCAACCGCGCGCGCTGGGAGTCCCGGTTGAGCGCGGGCTCCGTCGTGCGGCTGGGTCAGCTCATCGGCCGCGCCGCATGACCGACGCCTGGCGGCCGACGGCGAGTCATCCAGCATTACAACTCCGTGCCACGCTGCTGGCGCGCGCTCGAGAGTTTTTTGCGCAGCGCCGGGTTCTCGAGGTGGAAACCCCCATCCTAAGCGCCGCCGCCGTCAGCGATCCGCAGGTCGAGTCCCTTACCACCGGCGTTGCCGGCATGGAGGGCCGGTTCTACCTGAGCACGTCCCCTGAACACCCCATGAAACGCCTGCTGGCTGCGGGCAGCGGCGATATCTACCAGGTTTGCAAAGTATTTCGCGACGCTGAGCGTGGCCGCTGGCACAACCCTGAGTTCACCATGATTGAATGGTATCGCCGCGGATTTGACGATGCCGCTCTGATGACGGAGGTCGAGGAGCTTGTTGCGAGATTGTTGGCGCCGCAACGCATCCTGGCTCGCGCCGAGCGCCTGACCTACGCGGCAGCGCTGCAGCGCCACGCCGGAATCGATGCCCACTCGGCCGGCGACGATGAACTCACCGCAGCGGTGGTCCGTCATGGCGTCGCCTGCTGCGCCGATCTGGAGCGTGATGCCAAACTCGACCTTTTAATGGCCCTCGTCGCCGGACCGCAGCTGGGCCGCGGGAATCCGTGCTTCATCTGCGACTATCCGGCCTCGCAGGCTTCCCTGGCGCGCCTCAAACCGGGGTCGCCGCCGGTGGCGGCGCGCTTCGAGCTGTACCTGGACGGTGTCGAGCTTGCGAACGGCTTTCATGAATTGAGCGATCCGGCGGAACAACGGCAACGATTCGCTCGCGATCTGGCGGTTCGGCGCGCGCGCGATCAGATCCAACCGCCGCTCGACGAGCACCTGCTGGCGGCACTCGAGGCCGGAGTGCCCGATTGCGCCGGGGTCGCGCTTGGCTTTGACCGGCTCGTCGCCATCGCATTGGGAGCGGCTCGGCTGTCCGATGCTATGGCATTCACCATCGAAAACGCGTGATCGCGGCGCGCTAACCGCTAACCTTGAGCGCGAAAGCTAACCTTTGCCGCGCGAGAGATACTCGCCCGTACGGGTGTCGATGCGCAGTATTTCGCCCTCGTTGATGAACAGGGGGACACGCACCATGGCGCCGGTTTCCAGCTTCGCCGGTTTTGAGCCCCCGGTGGCGGTATCGCCGCGCACGCCCGGGTCGGTTTCGACCACTTTGAGTTCCATGTGGGCGGGTGGGGTCACCTGCAGCGGCACGCCGTTCCATAGCGTGACGACGCAAATCGTGCCGTCCTTGAGCCACTGGGCGCCGTCGCCGACCGCGGCCTTCGAGGCCGTGAGCTGCTCGAAGGTTTCGGGTGCCATGAAGTGGAAAAAATCTCCATCGCTGTACAGGTACTGCATGTCCGTATCGATCACGTCGGCGCCTTCCACGGTGTCGCCGGACTTCCAGGTACGTTCGATGGTCCGCCCGGTTTTTAAGTTGCGCACTCGGACGCGATTGAATGCCTGCCCCTTGCCCGGCTTGACCATCTCATTCTCGACAATCGCGTAAGGGTCGCCGTCGATCAGAATCTTGAGACCGGCCTTGAATTCGTTCGTGCTGTAGTTCGCCATCGAAGGCCTCGGACGTGAAGGGCGCGTATCATAGCCGCAACTCGAGCCCCGAGCCAATTGGAGCGCCGATTCGTGGTTTCGGTTAGACACCCGTCCCAGAATCACTAAAATCAAGATGTTACACTTTGCACCCATTTTGCGAGGATTTTGACCAGTGACCGAAACGGGGGCCGTTCCATTGATCGTCATGTCGAGGTCCCAAGACCACGTCGAGGCGATCAACAGCACGCTGCGCAAAGCCGGCCATCCAGTGCATTGCACTTGGTTGCCCGACGCCCGCGACTTGGGCGATGCACTGACGCAGCTCAACCCGCAAATGCTGGTCGCGTTCATCGACGAGCTCGAAGTCGATCTGGCGTCGATCATGAGCGTCAAGGCGCAGAACGCCCCGGAGATGCCGGTGCTGGTGGTACGCGAAAAAATCGACGAAGCCGCGATCGCCGAAGCGATGCGCCTCGGCGCGCAGGACGTTGTCACTCTGGCGAACCCCAGCCGTCTTCAATCGGTCGCTACCCGGGAGTTGCGAGCCCATCGCCTGGAACGCGCGCTGAGCACGACGCTCTCGTCGGCGCGCGAATACCGGGAACAGCTGCAGAATTTTCTCGAAGGATCGGCCGACGCCATCACGCACGTCCAGGAAGGCATCATCGTCGACGCGAATCGCGCATGGCTCGAGCTTTTCGGTTACTCCGGCGATGAAGCGCTCGCCGGCACTCCGCTGATGGATATGTTCGAGCAAGAAACTCACGCCGCACTGAAGGGGGCGCTGGTCGCTTGCCTGCAGGGAAAGTGGAGCGACCACGCGCTCAAAGTCCAGGCGCTGCTCTCGGACGGCTCCAATTTGGCGCTTGAACTGCATCTGACAAAGGCCGACTACGAAAATGAGCCGGCCATCCGCATCGCCGTTCCGGCGCGGCATAAGCATGATCGCGACCTGGAGGCGCAGCTCGCGGATGCCGTCAAGAACGATGCTTCCACGCGCTTTTTGCAGCAGCGGTATCTGATTGCGGCGGTGCGCGAACGCTGTGCCCTCGCCATGAAGGGAGGTGTGCGCCAGTTCGCCCACATCAAGCCGGACCACTTCGTCGAGGTTCAAAACGTCATCGGCGTGCTCGCCAGTGAAGAGTTCATGGCGCAGCTCGCGCAGCTGCTGCGCGCGCAACTGACGTCCGGCGACATCTGCGGCAGATTCGGCGGCAACGGCTTTTTGGTCTTGCTCGAACGCGGCACCGCGCGCGACGTAGAGACCTGGGCGGACAATGTCGTCATGCGGGTGAACGAGCATGTGTTCGCCGTCGACGACAAGACCATATCCTGCACCGTGACCGTCGGTTTGGGCCTGCTGCCTGCGGCCAACGTGGACGTTGCGGCCGCCGTGTCCGACGCAATCAGCGCAACCCGCCGCGGGCGCGAATTGGGCGGCAATCAGATGTACGCGATCGACAAAGCAGACACCGACACTCGCGTGCAAGCCTACGACAAGATATGGGTAAAGCACATCAAGAGCGCTCTGATGGAGAATCGCTTCCGGCTCGTACAGCAGCCGATCGCGAGCCTGCTCGGTGAAGACAAGGGCATGTTCGACGTGCTGGTGCGCATGCTCGATGAACAAGGAACGGAGGTTCTTCCGGCGGAGTTCATCGCGGCCGCCGAGCGCAATGACCTGATGAAGAACATCGATCGTTGGGTGATCGGCGCGTCGATGTCATTTTGCGCGAACCGCAAGTCATCCTGCATTTTCGTGCGCGTGTCGAAAGACACCATACTCGACAAGAGTTTGGTCTCGTGGCTCGAAACGCAGCTGAAATCGCTGAACATCGAAGCGAAGCGCCTGTGTATTCAAGTGACGGAGGAAATGGCGACGCAATATATCCGGCAGACCAAGGAGCTCGCCGCTGGCTTGCGCAAGCTCGGATTCCGCTTTGCGCTGGAACACTTCGGCACCGGCCGCGACCCGCTCAAATTGCTCGCCGATATCGACATGAATTTCATCAAGATCGACGGCTCCCTGATGCAGGGGCTGTCGACGAACCAGCTGCAGCAGCAGCGCGTGAAAGGATTGGTCGAGGCTGCGAAGCGCAGG
Source organism: Gammaproteobacteria bacterium (assembly GCA_003132425.1). Classification (GTDB taxonomy): domain Bacteria; phylum Pseudomonadota; class Gammaproteobacteria; order Steroidobacterales; family Steroidobacteraceae; genus Bog-1198. The sequence goes on from PKXS01000050.1 coordinate 12,634, forward strand.
GGCGCCGAGACGGTGGCGGAACGCGTTGAAGACGCCAATACCATGGCTGTGCTCTGGCAGCTCGGCATCGAATTCATCCAAGGCTACTTCGTGAATGCGCCGGAGGATGTGACCATGTCGGGCGAACGCTAGGCGCAGCCGACCGCCGCGCATAGCTTACTCAGGCGATGCCTCCAGCCGATCGATCTGCTTGTAAGCGCGGGAAAATCTCTGCCGGCGCTGGCCCTTTTTGTCTTGGAACTGTCTGAGCTCCTCGTATTTCAACTTCATCGGTGCGCTGTTGCCGCTATAGACGGTCAGCAGCTCTCCCGGGGCCACGACGGCCATCGCCACCAAGTACTCGTCGCGGTCCGCGGATTTCTTGCCGGGAATTCCATAGAGGTTTTGGCCCTTGCCCGCGCTCATCTCCTCGATTTGCGCCGTCGGTAATGCCAGCACTTCGCCGTCGTTGTTGACGAACACTGCCATCGCCTCCGGGTTGGCGATCGGTTGTGCCGGCAATACCCGCGCGTTCTCGGGAACCTTCAGCACCGACTTGCCCTTTTTGTTGCGGGCATACAGCTCGCGCAATTTCACCGCGAAGCCGTAGCCGGCATCGCTCGCCAGCAGCCACGTATCGTCGGGTTCGCCGATCAATACCGCGGCAAAGGTGGCGCCGTCAGGGGGATCGACGGTGCCGGACAAAGGTTCGCCATAGCCGCGCGCCGCGGGGAGTTGATGGGCATCCAGGCTGTACGCCCGCCCCGTCGAATCGATGAATACGGCTTGCTGCAAATTGCGGCCCTTGGCCGCGGCCTGAAACTCGTCGCCCGATTTGTAGCTCAAGGCTCGCGCGTCGATGTCATGCCCCTTGGCGGCTCGCACCCATCCCAAGCGCGACAGCACGACGGTGGCAGGCTCGCTGGTCAAGAGCTCGGCCTCCGATATGGCTTGCGCGGCCTCGCGCTCCACCAAGCGAGTACGCCGCTCATCGCCGTACTCTTCCGCATCGCTCAGCAATTCATCGCGCACCAGCTTGGTGAGTCTTGCCTTGCTTTTCAGTATTCGGTTGATGTCGTCGCGCTCGTCGCTCAGTTCCTTCTGCTCCGCCTTGATTTGCATCTCTTCGAGGCGCGCCAGGTGACGCAACTTGGTCTCGAGGATGGCCTCGGCTTGCTCATCGGAAAGCGTAAAGCGCTTGATCAGCACGGGCTTCGGCTGCTCCTCGGTGCGCACGATTCGGATCACTTCGTCCAGATTCAAGTACGCGATAGCCAAGCCGTCGAGGATGTGCAGCCGCGCACTGACCCTGCTCAAGCGGTAACTCAGCCGGCGGCTCACCGTGGATTTGCGAAACTGCAGCCACTCCAACAGCAGTTCTTTGAGTCCCATGACCCGCGGCCGCCCATCCAAACCGATGACGTTGAGATTCACCCGGTAATTGCGCTCAAGATCGGTAGTCGCGAACAAATGCGCCATTAGCGCCTGGGTGTCGATTCGGTTGGATTTCGGCACGATCACCAGCCGGGTGGGCTTCTCGTGGTCCGATTCGTCGCGTAAGTCTTCGACCATCGGCAGCTTTTTCTGCCGCATCTGATTCGCGATTTGCTCGAGCACTTTGCTGCCGGACACCTGAAACGGCAGCGCTTCGATCACTATCTCGCCGTCTTCGATTTCGTAGGTGGCGCGCGCCTTGAAGCTGCCGGCGCCGGTCTCGTACATCTGCACCAATTCGTCGCGTGGCGACACTATCTCGGCGCCGGTTGGCAAGTCCGGACCTTTGATATGCGCCATGATCTTGCGCGTACTCAAATCCGGGTCGTCCAGCAAAGCCACACAAGCCTTGACCGCTTCGCGCAAATTGTGCGGCGGAATGTCGGTGGCCATGCCGACCGCGATCCCTGAGCCGCCGTTGAGCAGCAGATTCGGCACTCGCGCGGGCAGCATCGTCGGCTCCTCCAACGAGCCGTCGAAATTCGCAGCCCAATCCACCGTGCTGGATCCGAGCTCCTGCAACAGCAGCGCTGCATAGCGCGTCAATCGCGATTCGGTGTAACGCATCGCGGCAAAGGACTTCGGATCGTCCGTCGAACCCCAGTTTCCCTGGCCGTCGACGATCGGGTAGCGGTAGGCAAAGTCCTGCGCCATGTGGACCATGGCCTCGTAACACGCCGAATCGCCGTGGGGATGAAATTTGCCGATGACATCGCCCACGGTCCGCGCCGATTTCTTGTGCTTGGCGCCGGCCGCCAAGCCGAGTTCGCTCATGGCGTAGACTATTCGCCGCTGCACGGGCTTGAGCCCGTCCCCGATGTGCGGCAGCGCCCGGTCAAGGATCACGTACATGGAGTAGTCCAGGTAGGCGCGCTCCGCGAACGACTTGAGCGGCTCCCTCTCGATCCCTTCGAAATTGAGTTCTTGATCTTTCATGACGTTCGCGACCCGGATTTAGACGCGGGCCAAGTTGCCCTTGCTCTCGAGCCACTCGCGCCGATCGCTCGCGCGCTTCTTGGCGAGCAGCATGTCCAGCATGGAGTCCGGGCTGTCCTTCGCGTCGATGGTCATCTGCACCAGCCGCCGCGTCTGCGGAGCCATGGTGGTTTCGCGCAACTGCGAGGGGCTCATTTCGCCGAGCCCCTTGAAGCGCGTCACGATGGGCTTGGATCGCGGATTCTCGGCGGCGATGCGAGCCAGGGCCTTTTCACGCTCCGCCTCGTCCAGCGCGTACACCACCTGCTTGCCGGCATCGATCCTGAACAAGGGCGGCATGCAGACGTACACGTGTCCGGCGAGCACCAGCGGCCGATAGTGGCGCAGAAAAAGCGCGCACAGCAACGTAGCGATATGCTGCCCGTCGCTATCGGCATCCGCGAGTATGCAGATCTTGTGATATCGCAAGCTCGATAGATCGGCCGCCGCCGGGTCTACGCCGATGGCGATGCTGATATCGTGCACTTCTTGAGATTGCAGTACTTCGCCGGCGTCCGCTTCCCAGGTGTTCAATATCTTGCCGCGCAGCGGCATGATGGCCTGCGTCGTGCGGTCGCGCGCCTGCTTGGCGGAACCGCCGGCGGAATCGCCCTCAACGAGGAATAATTCGCCGCGCGCCGGATCTTGAGTGACGCAATCGGCGAGCTTGCCCGGTAGTGCGGGACCGGCGATGACGCGCTTGCGGGCGACCTGCTGGCTGTCTTTGAACCGCTGCTGCGCGTTGGCTACGCCCAGCATGGCTATTTTCTCGCCCTGATCCGGATGTTGATTGAGCCACAGCGCAAGCGCATCCTTGATGACGCCCTGCACGATGCCCGCCGACTCGCGCGAGGAGAGTCTCTCCTTGGTCTGGCCGGCGAACTGCGGCTCGCGCATCTTCATGGACAGCACGAAACTCACCCCGTCCCAAACGTCTTCGGGCACCAGCTTCAGCCCCCGGGGCACGAGATTGCGAAATTCGCAGAACTCGCGCACGGCATCGGCGGCACCGGCGCGCAGCCCGTTGACATGCGTGCCGCCTTCCACGGTCGGAATCAGATTGACATAGCTCTCGGTGACGCCGCGCTCGGACTCCAGCACCCAGGCGAACGCCCAATCGAGAGTGCCGCCGTCGATGTCGCGCTTACCGTAAAAGGTTTCGGCCGGCAGCCATTCGCCCTTGCCGAGTTCCTCCGCCAGATATTCATGCAAGCCGCCGGTGTAAAACCATTCATCGTGTTCGCCGGTGAATTCGTTGTCGAGCGTTAACCGCAGCTGGGGACACAGGACCGCCTTGGCCCGGAGCACCTGCTTCAGTTTCGGGATTGCGAACTTGTCCGTGTCGAAATATTGCGGGTCGGGCCAAAAGCGCAGTGTCGTGCCGGTCTTCGACTTCGCTACCTCGCCGACGACTTCGAGCTTCGACACCCGCCGGCCGCTCGCGAAGCTTAGGTTGTATTCCTTGCCGCCGCGGCGCACCCAGCACTCCAGATGCTTGGATAACGCATTGACGACGGATACGCCGACGCCGTGCAGCCCGCCCGAGTGCTGATAGGTCTTATCGTTGAATTTTCCGCCCGCATGCAGGCGCGACAAGATCAATTCAACGCCGCTGATCTTCTCCTTTGGATGGATGTCGACGGGCATGCCGCGCCCGTCGTCCTCGACTTGCAGGGATCCATCCTTGAACACGGTGACCTGAATGTTCTCGCAATGACCGGCGAGCGCTTCGTCGACGCTGTTGTCGACGACTTCGTGCGCCAGATAATTCGGCCGCGTGGTGTCGGTATACATGCCGGGCCGGCGGCGAACCGGGTCCAAGCCGCTCAATACCTCGATGTCGGATGCCGTGTAGGACGATGCCATCGATTACCTCTTTAGAAGGCGCCGGAGTCTAGCATGCGAATCCGCGGCCAATCAGCTGGCGGCGATCGGGGTATTCGGCTATCTTCCTGCAATCATGGGAATCGCAAACTCTCAAAATCTGGTTCGCACCGTTCCGCAGCTGCCCCGCCCTTTCGGCATCCGAGTGCGCTTGCGGCCCGGAGACCCGTTCGCGAAGCTGCTCGGCGCCGATTGGCAAAAAACGCATTGGTACTTTACCGCCGCGGAGCGCGACGGTGTACTGGAGGACATGTCGCGAAAGCACGAATATTCGCGCATCGGCGATCGGCCGGCATTGGTGTTCGAGAAGGTGGAAAAGCTCGCCGAGAGTCGCGGGCTCTAGACTAAGACTGCGGCGTTGCGCCGCTTGCCCGCTCTGCGCTCAAAACGTGCGGCCCAGGAATAAGAAGAAGGCGCTGTTTCCCGAACTATCGTAGCCCGTCCCCAGGTACAGCGGCCCGAGGAACGTGTCGAACCCTAGGAACACCGACGCATCCTTGCGGGCGGAGCCGGAACTGATAGCGCTGCGGTGGTCCCAGGTATTGCCCGCCTCGAAGGACATGCCGATATAGGCGGGAAATTCCAGAAAGCCCTCGCCCCCTCGGCCGATCTTGCGAAAGTAGATGGCGCGCGCGATCGCGTAGTTAGGACCGGTCAGAGACTGCGGCGCGAGACCCGATAAGTTGAAAAATCCGCCCAGTGAATAAAAATCTTGCAGGTCGGTCGGCTTGATATTCCCGTCGAGCGTCGCGCCCGCCGAAGTCCACAGCAAGATCGTGTTGCGCCCGATCGAACGCGCCATCAACCAATCCGCTTGAACCTTGTCCGAGGCGAAGTCGGAGCCGAGATTGACTCGATCCGCATCATACTGCAGGGAAAATGTTTGTCCGTCGCGGGGAAAGTCCACATTGTCCAGCCGGTCGTAACTGAATTTAAAGAAGTACTCCCCATTGTTATACAATTGGTCGACGAGACTTGAGTCGCCGTAGCGCACGTGCGTTTCACCGTTCAACCGGTGCACGCCCATGCGAATTTCCCCCCAATTGCCGAGTTCGCGGCCGAAGTCCAAGTCCCCTTCCGCCTCGCGGGCGCGAAAATCCGCGACCTCGACGTCGTTGGTGTACACCGGCAGATCGCGGGCTTCGACGCGTACGCTCGGCGCCACGAACCATGTGCGCGTTGCACTGAGCGGTTGATAGAATTCACTGACGACCTTTGGGTCAAAGCCGATCTGCACGTCCGTCAGCCATTCCGCGCCCAGCGTGTCGATCTCGGTCACCAGGAAGCGCGCCGCGGCATTGTAGCGGCCGTTACCTTGGAAATCATCTTGCAAGCTCAATCCGAAGCGAAGGTAATTGGGCCCCCAAGATTTGCGGCGCGCCTTTATTTCGATTCCGGTGTCCTTATTGTCTCCTTCGCCCTCCTCCACGAGGTTGTAATCCAGGGTTTCGAAATCACCGAGCCCGTACAGATCGGTAATGCGGGCGGCCAGTTGATCGAGATCCAAGGGTTTCCCCAACAGCGGTTGCATCTCCGCAAGGATGGTCTTCTCGTAGCGCTTGGATTGCTCGTCGACTCGCACAAATCTAATGATCGGCGATCCCGGCACGCCCGCCGCGCGCCGCGCCGAGTACGTGCGATAGGCCGCGTCGCCGACGCCCAAGGGTGCCAGCCTCGCCGTTAGGTTTCGCGCCGCGTCCTCGCCGCCGGCGATCGTTTTGTCGGCCACCGTGAAGTCCGTCGACGGGGTGTCCCCCAGTGCCGGCACGATCAGAACGTCCTGCGCACTTAAGCTCGCCTTCTGGCGCTCGGCGTCCTTGCGCACCAATATCGCCAGCATCTGATTGGAGATTGCCAGCGCGGAGTCGAGCTGCGATCGCGCCTGCAAGGGATAGCTGACATCGGACACGATAAGAATGTCCGCCTTCATGGAGCGCGCCACATTGATGGGCAGGTTCTCCGCCAGCCCGCCGTCCACCAGCAATCGGCCCTCATAGTCGACCGGCGCGAACACGCCGGGGGCCGACATGCTGGCGCGCATGGCAACCGCCAAGTCGCCCTTGTCCAACAACACCGCGCTGCCGGTGACCAAGTCCGTCGCCACAGCCCGAAATGCGGTGGGCAACAGGTCGAAATTCGTGTCGGTGCCGAATCGCACCGTCAATTGGCGCAGCGTCTCTTGCAATTTCTCGCCCTGGATGAACCCCTTGGGCAAGAGGATTTGCCCGTGCTTCAAGCCCAAAGGCAATCGCACGAGAAAATTGCGATCGTCCTGCTTGCGCCGAAATGCCAAGTCCCGGCGCGGCGGCGCATCGCGGAAGGCCTCCTGCCAATCAACCGAGCGCATGGTCGCGTCGATCTGTTCCGCCGTCATCCCGCTCGCATACAGACCGCCCACCACGGCGCCCATGCTCGTGCCGGCAATGCAATCGATGGGAATCTTTAGATCTTCAAGAACTTTGAGCACGCCGATGTGCGCCATGCCGCGCGCGCCCCCGCCCGACAGCACCAGGCAGATGCGGGGACGGGAAGCGCTGTGAGCCGGCGCCTCGTCGGCCGCCAGAGCGCCCCCCGAGCCGCACATACAACTTGCAATCAGCATCGCGGCCAATCTAAGTCGTGAAGCAGGAGTCCCCATGATGGGGAGATAGTCTAGAGCACGAGATCGATGCTAGTCGCGGTAAAGGTGTTGGTCGACTGGTTGTAAACGCCCGTGGCCTGCAATTGCAGCACCGGATTAGTCGCCGTGATCGAGGAAGCAGTCTTGGTTACGAAATCCGCGTAGCTGCTGAATACGGAGATTGCAGTGGTCTGGGTGCTGGTCGATGTCGTGCTGGTGCCGGCGGTGGTGGTGGTGGTGGTACTGGCGCTGGAGGTCACAGGATTGCCGACGCAATACCGGGGAGCAAAGATATTGGTCACGGGCAAGGTGGTGGGCACGACTTGCGGGCTCGCCGGCAGCGACTTCAGATCTATGCTCTGCGGCCCAATTCGGATGACGCCGGAGTTGTAACTGGCATTAGTAAGGTTAATCGAGAACCCGGCGTCGGAAAAGCCGACGAATGGCGCAATGGCGGCGGGGGTGGCGTTCCATATCACTTGCAGGCTTGCCGGAACGCACACCTGACTCCCCACGCCGCACGTCTGGATTCCGGCCGCCGCTGCAGGTGAACCGGCCACTTGGATAGATGCCTGCGAATTTACCGCGAAGGCGTCGAAATCCGGCGGCGCCGACCCGAACGGACTGACAATACCATTGACCCACAACGGATCGCCCGCGGACTCTCCGCTCGGGATGGCCGGCGCGGGGACCCCCACGGTGCTGACGGAAAAACTGGCCGGCACCGGGTTCTGCGCCGTGGTCGCGCCGTTACCCGCGAAGTCATAGTCAGTCACCGGCCAATCGTTGATGGTTTGCAGATTCATCACCAGGCCGCCGGCGGCCGAGGAGACGAGCGGCCCCCAAAGCTGGGTGGATTGCAGACGTACCGAACCGGTGTTCGTACTGGAGGTGCCGGTTGCATCCAGGGTGACTATTCCAGCGGCGGTCACCCCGTATATGCCGCGTGCCGTAATGTGCTGGCCGACGCCGATGGAATCGGAACTGAGTCCGGACAGGGTGGTGTCGTCGGCGGTAACCAGCGTGCCCGGGCCCAAAAAGACATTCGTATTGGCGGCTACGTATTGGAAGGTATCGGCCGTATTCAGAATCAGCGTCGAGCCGAGCAACGTCAATGTGTTGCCGCTTCGCGCGATGACGTCTCCCTCCAGCCCCTCGGTATAGAAATCCTCAAGTGTGCTCCCGGCGACGACGTACACCATGTTGAATTTGCCGGCGGTCGCGCCGTTGAGGGTATTGAAGGTCGGCTGGAAAGTCGTATAGCCGGCGGTCATGGTCGAGCCGGCGGACAACAGCGAGATGGCGTCAAGGCCCGCGGCTCCGACATAAGCTTTGCCGTTGAGCGTGTATACGGTGGTAGGGGTGTTGAATAAGGTTAGCGTGCCCAGATTGTTAACCTCGTCGTAGAACGGCCGAATGGCTACCGTATAGGTGCCCACCTCGGTGCTGGAATTGATCAATGGACCGCGCACCCGGATCAGCTTCGTGTCGGCCGCCTGGATGGCCGCGGTCACATACGGGCTGGCAACGACGGTCGGAACGCCGGCGGTAATTTTTACTTGGTTCGAGGCAGCCAGATTGAAATCGATCGCAAGGCGCTGCGCGCTCGTTGAGGCGTAAGTGGGCGTGATGGTCGGCAGATTGGCCGGATCGAAATCCAGCGTGACCGTGATGGTCGTCATGGACGCTCCGGTCGGATCGACCACCGTCGCGACTTCCGGCTGTCCGTTGACCATGACCGTTACATAGGCGGTCGTGTAATCCAAGGTAATGGCCACCGAGGTGTACGTGCCGTCCGGAATTTCCGCCGAACCCCATAATTCGGCCACGTTGTTCAACTTCGTGAAATCGACGATTTCAGGTGTCGCGAGCGCCGTGAAGATCTGGCCGTCATTGCGGGTCATGGTCACATCGTCGATCGTGACGATGTAGCTCGCGAAATCTCCCGGCTCGTCGGTCACCGTGACCCAAGCGATGCCGGAGAAGCTGATGTTGCCCGGGCGATGGCAGCCTGCGGCGAGCACCGCGCCCGCGCACAGCAGTGCGGCCAGGTATTTGCGGGTGAAGTGACGGCTCTTGAGCCGCGAGGCTAAGCGAAGCGATGGGTGCACTACAGCGTCCAGTATTGTGGTCTAGTTGATCGATTAAGGCTGCGTAGAATAAAGGCTTTCGAGACCTTGCGCGCGGCAAAGTTCCATTCTTGCCGGCTAACGGCCGGCCGCCCGGGGAACTTGCTGGGTGATGCAGTGAATATTGCCGCCGCCGAGCAGCACATCGCGGGTGTCGACGCCCAGCACCTTGCGGGTCGGAAACAAGCGCCGCACGATGCGCATCGCCGCTGCGTCCCGGCGTTTGTCGTACAGCGGCATGACCACGCACTGATTGGCGATATAGAAATTGATGTACGACGCGGGCAATCGATCTCCTGCCCTCCGCGGACGGCTTCCCGCGCGAGCGTCGATTCCCGCGGCCTCTGCGGCCGTCATGTAGAGAGGCCCCGGCTGATGGATCCTATGAACGGTCAGCCGCCGCCCGCGCGCGTCGCGCGCCTGATGCAAGCGCCGCAATGCGTCCAGCGAAATTTCGTACTGCGGATCCTTGCGATCCTCGGTCCAGGTGAGCGCGACGTGCCCCGGGCCGGTAAAGCAGGCCAGTTCATCGATATGGCCGCCGGTCTCATCCCGATGGACGCCTTTGCCGAGCCAAATGACCGTGCTGACTCCGAGATAACGCCGCAGCTCTGCTTCGATGTCGGCGCGCGACAGCTCCGGGTTGCGGTTTGGATTGAGCAGGCACTCCTCCGTCGTCAAACAGGTCCCTTGACCGTCCACGTGAATGGCGCCGCCTTCCAGCACGAAACCCGCGCGGTAGCGTTCCGCACCTTCAATCTGCAATATTTTCTGCGCGACCTCATCGTCGCGATCCCACGGGAAATACAGTCCGCCGTGCAGGCCGCCCCATGCATTGAATGTCCAATCGACCCCGCGCCGCCTGCCTTTGGCATCGACGACGAAGGTCGGCCCGCAGTCGCGCACCCAGGCATCATTGCTGCTCATTTCGACGACCCGCACCGCCGGCGGCAGACGCGCGCGCGCGTTTTGGAATTGTTCGCCCGAGACGCCGACGGTGACCGCCTCGCCGGTGGCGATCGCTGCGGCGATCGCCGCAAATGCCGCTTGGGCCGGTTTGGCTCCGTCGCGCCAGGTGTCCGGCCGCTCAGGCCACAGCATCCAACAGCCGGAATGCCGCTCAAATTCCGCGGGCATGCGGAAACCGTCCTTGGCGGGCGTTGAATTGAGTGTGCGCACGGCCGCGCATGCTAGCATTGCGGCCGAATTTATAGGAGTCAACGAATGTCGGAAGCGAAACCGGTCGGCATACAGATCCCGCCGGGAGGCGAGAAGATAACGATCTCGAACGGCAAATTGCAGGTGCCGAACCAACCTATCGTGCCCTTCATCGAAGGCGACGGCACCGGCCGCGATATTTGGCGCGCCAGCGTGCGGGTATTCGACGCGGCGGTGCAAAAGGCCTATGGCGGAAAGCGCAAGATTCACTGGATGGAGGTTTACGCCGGCGAGAAGGCGAATAAGGCGTACAACAGCTGGCTGCCCGATGAGACGGTCACCGCGTGTCGCGACTATTTGATCTCCATCAAAGGCCCGCTTACCACGCCCGTCGGCGGCGGTATCCGTTCGCTCAATGTGGCCCTGCGCCAGTTATTGGACCTCTACGTGTGCTTAAGGCCGGTGCGTTGGTTCAAGGGCGTGCCCTCGCCGGTCAAGACGCCGGAAAAGGTCGACGTGGTCATTTTCCGGGAGAACACCGAGGACATCTATGCGGGAATCGAGTTCGAGGCGGGTTCTGCCGACGCTAAGAGATTTCTCGATCTCTTTAAGCTGAATTTTCCGAAGCAGTTCGCCAAAATCCGTTTTCCGGAGACGTCGGGCATCGGCCTCAAGCCCGCGTCCAAGGAAGGTACGGAGCGGCTGTTCCACGCCGCTGTCCGGTACGCAATCGTCAACAAGCGCAAGAGCGTGACGATCGTGCACAAGGGCAACATCATGAAATTCACCGAGGGTGCATTTCGCAACTGGTGCTACCAACTCGCCGAACGGGAATTTCCCGCGCAAGTGTTTACCTGGGAGCAATGGGAGCGCATCAAAGCGGCAAACGGCGAGAAAGAGGCGAACATGCAGATGGACGCGGCCAAGAACTCGGGCAAGGTCATCATCAAGGACGCCATCGCCGACATCACGCTGCAACAGGTTTTGACGCGCCCGGACGAATTCGACGTGATCGCCACCATGAATCTCAACGGCGACTATCTGTCGGATGCGCTGGCGGCTCAGGTGGGCGGTATCGGCATCGCGCCGGGCGGAAACATCAATTACCTCACCGGCCATGCGGTATTCGAGGCGACGCATGGTACCGCGCCGAAATACGCCGATCTGGACAAGGTCAACCCGGGATCGGTCATATTATCGGGCGAGATGATGCTCAGATACATGGGCTGGGTCGAGGCCGCCGACGCCATTATCGGTGCGATGGACAGGACGATCGGCCAAAAGACCGTGACCTACGACTTCGCGCGGCTGATGGACGGGGCGACGGAAGTCAAATGCAGCGAGTTTGGCGATCGATTGATTCGCAATCTTTAGTTAATCAAAAGCCCTGCCGAGCGCCTGCTTGAGATCCTCGATCAGGTCCTCGGCATCTTCGAGCCCGATGGAGAGCCGCACCGTGCCGCGAGTGATCAACGAGGCCGCTCGCTGCTCGGCGGTAAATTCGCCGGGGCCCAGTAATTGCGGCGGCATCACCAATGACTCTGTGGATCCCACGCTTGCCGCGATGGAAAAAAACTGCAGTGCCGCCGCGAAGCGGCCTCCCTCCTCATGACCGCCGTCCAGTTCGAAGCTGACCACCGCCCCGAAGTCCCGGGCCTGGCGTTTCGCAAGAAGGTGCTGCGGGTGCGTGTCGAGCCCCGGATAAAAGAGGCGCTTCACCCGGGGATGTGTGCTCAAGAACCGGCTCACCACGAGCGCGTTGGCGCACTGTCGTTCATAACGCAAGAAATAGGTCCGCATGCCGCGCTGAATCAAGAAGGCGGCGTGAGGATCCAATGTGGGGCCCATGGTCGAGACGTCCTTGCGCATCTGCGCGATCAACGGGCGGCTTGCGATGATCGCTCCGCCCATCACGTCGCCGTGCCCCGATGCGTACTTCGTCAGGCTGTGCAAGAAAATGTCGACGTCGTAGGCGCCGTGATTGTGAAAACCGGCGAAGGTATTGTCGAGCACGGTGAGACACCCGGCGCGCCGCGCATGCACGGTCAGGTGCTCGATATCGGCGATCTTGGTCACCGGATTCGTGGGACTCTCGAATACCACCAGTCGCGTCGGCGTTTCACGCAGCACTCGCTCGATTCCCGCCAAGTCCTCGATCGACAACAGAGTGTGGGTGACGCCGAATTTGGCCAATAAATGCTGCACGATATACCGCGTCGGGGCATAGGACTCGACGAACGCCAGGACATGATCGCCCTGCTTGCACAAAGACAGCAGGCTCGCGGCGACGGATGCCACCCCCGAACCGGTCAACAGGCAATCCTCCCGGCCCTGCAACTGCGCGAGCGACAGTTCTAGTTGCCTCAAAGTCGGGTTGGCGGTACGCGAGTAGAAAAATCCCTCGCGTTCGCCGTGCAGGTAGCGTTGCGTCTCGGCCGCATCGTCGAAGGAGAACTTTACCGACTGGAAAATCGGCGCGACCAGCGGACGATTGTCCGCCGGCACTGCTACCGCCGGGGGATGATTGACGCGAGTATTGTCTTTCATGTGCGGCACGATAATCCAGGCGCGCCCGCATTGAAAGCGCGCCGCGACCGCGCGCGCGCGCGCGCGCGGGTTTAGCCCGCAGCTTTTTCCAGCTTGCCGGACCGCGCCATCCACAGGCTGACGCCGACGATCATGATCGTCACCACGGTGATGGTGATCGTCGCCAAGACATTGATTTCGGGACTCACGCCGAGCCGCACCTTGGAAAACACCACCATCGGCAAGCTGCTGCTGCCCGGGCCGGAGGTGAAACTCGAGATCACCAAATCGTCCCAGGATAGGGTAAACGCCAGCAGCCACCCCGATAAAATCGCCGGGAAGATGATCGGCAGCGTGATGACGAAAAATACCTTGAGCGGCTTCGCACCCAAATCCATCGCCGCCTCCTCGAGCGCCGTGTCGAACGTCGCCAGGCGCGACTGCACGATCACCGTCACGTAGGCCATCGAAAACGTCATGTGCCCGATGGTCATGGTCGTGATGCCGCGCCCCGCCGGCCAGCCGATCGACTGTTCCAGGGCGACGAACAGCAGCAGCAGCGACAGGCCGGTGATCACTTCGGGCATGACCAGCGGCGCCGTGGTCATGGCATTGAGCGTGAATCGTCCCCTGAATTGGCTGAACCGCGCCAAGCCAAATCCGGCGAGCGTACCCAGAATCACCGAACCCGAGGCGTTGATGACGGCGATCTTGAGCGAGATCCAGGCGGCATCGAGGATCTCTTCGTTGTTGAACAAAGAGTAGTACCACTTGAGCGTCGGTGAATTCACCGAATCCCACACGGTCACCAATTTGGAAGCGTTGAAGGAAAACACCACCATCGAGAGGATCGGGATGTACAGAAAGGCAAAGCCGAAACCTAAGCAGGTGATGATGAAATAGGAATGCCGGTAATTCATCGGGCGCCCGCCGACTCGCGCGCCTGGACGCTCTGGTACCACATCATGAACGGCACCAGGAGAATCAACAGCAGGATGGCCACCGCGCTTGCCACCGGCCACGCGCGATTCGAGAAGAACTCGTCCCACAGCACTCGCCCGATCATCAGCGCGTTGGGGCCGCCCAACAGCGCCGGGATCACGAATTCGCCGACCGCCGGAATGAACACCAGCATGGAGCCCGCCAGGATGCCGTTGCGCGACAAGGGCAGCGTGATCTTGTAGAACGCTTGCCACGGCCGGCATCCTAGATCTTGCGCGGCCTCGAGCAATTGCCAATCCATTTTCTCTAAATTGGCGTACAGCGGCAGAATCAGGAACGGCAGGTAGGAGTACACGATGCCGATATACATCGCGAACGGCGTATACAGCATCGTCAAAGGTTCATGGATCACTCCCAACCACAGCAGTACGTTGTTGATGACGCCGTTGGCCTTCAACAAGCCGATCCAAGCGTAGACGCGTAACAACAGCGAGGTCCAAAACGGCAGCACCACCAGCAATAGGAGAATGCTTCGCGTCCTGGGTGTGGCGCGCGCGATGCCATAGGCCACGGGATAGCCGATGAACAGGCAGAGAATCGTGGAAATGAATGCGACCTTGATCGAATTCAAGAACGCATTGATGTACAGCGAGTCGGTGAAGAGAAAGGCGTAGTTATTGAAGTTGACCTTGATGGCGAGCGAATTCTTGCCGACCCACTCCAGCAGCGGCTTGTAGGGCGGTATCGCGAGATCGACGTCGGAGAAGGAGATTTTCAGGACGATGACGAAGGGCACGACGAAGAACAACAGCAGCCATAGATACGGTAGCACCACCACGAGGCCGCGCCCCGTCACACCGCACCGCTGCAACATCGAGCGTCGCTTCATCGCACTACCGTGTCACGACCACCGGGCTCGCAGCGTCCCAGCACAAATACACCTGTTGATCCCAAGTGATTGCCTCGGCATGCCGCGAAGTATTCGGCTGGGTTACACGCACGACCTTGCCGGTCGGCAGCTTTACCAAGTAGATCGACAAGTCCCCTAGATACGCGATGTCCTGAACGGAGCCCCGGACGACATTGTCGGTGCCCTCCGGCTGCGCAGTGGACATGAAGATTTTTTCGGGCCTGACGGCGACCCACACGGTGGCCTCGGGAGCCGCGCTGATGCCGTGGCTGACGTAAACCGTCGCGCCCAGCTCGGCCGAGGCGATCCGCACGTGTTCCGGTTCGTCTTCGATCAACTTGCCCTCGAAGATATTCACCGAGCCGATGAAATCCGCGACGAACTTCGAGCTCGGAAACTCGTAAATCTCCGAGGGTGTGCCGGCCTGGACGATCTCGCCGTGATCCATGACGCCGATGCGGCTCGCCAAGGTCATGGCTTCCTCCTGATCGTGGGTGACGACCACGAAGGTCACGCCCAGCTTGTCCTGCAGGCTGATCAACTCGAACTGCGTGTGTTCGCGCAGTTTCTTGTCGAGCGCTCCCAACGGTTCATCGAGCAACAGCAGCTTGGGCTGCTTGACCAAGGAGCGTGCCAGCGCGACGCGCTGCCGTTGGCCGCCCGACAACTGGTGCGGCTTGCGCTTCGCGAAATCGCCGAGCTTCACCAGATCGAGCATCGTGGCGACACGTTCCTGAATCTCGAGTTTCGGCACGCGGTCCTGCTTCAAGCCGAACGCGACGTTTTGCTCGACGTTCATGTGCGGAAACAACGCGTAGGATTGAAACATCATGTTGACGGGGCGTTCGTAGGGCGGCACGCCGGCCATGTCCTCGCCGTCGATGAATATCTTTCCGGCACTCGGCGTTTCGAATCCGCCCAAGATGCGCAGCAGCGTGGTCTTGCCGCAGCCCGACGCTCCCAGCAGGCAGAATATCTCGCCCTTGTATATTTTCAGGCTGACGTCATCGACCGCCTTGAAATCTCCGAAAGATTTGCTGACGCGTTCAACCTGGATGTAGGGGCGTGCGGTGGAATCCCGCCAAGGCTCAGCTTTGACGATGGCTCCGCCGGAGGTCGTCATCGCTTACTGGCCTGTCTTGAATTTTTGCCAAACGCGGGTAATGGCGCGGGTCTGATCGGCCGAATCCGCCAGTTGCACCGAAAGTTTTTGCCGCAATTCGGGCGGCGGATAAATTCCGGGATCGTTCTTGACCGACGCCAGCACCAACGGCTGGGCCGCGACGTTGGCATCGGCGTAGCCCTTGAAATTGGTGATTTCGGCGATGATTTCCGGCGTCATAAGGAAGTTGATGAATGCATAGGCGCTGTCAGGATCCGGTGCGTCCTTGGGGATGGCCAGCATATCGAACCAGAGGATCGTGCCCTCCTTCGGCACGCTGTACTTGATATCGATGCCCTTGTTGGCATCTTGCGCGCGGTCTCGCGCCTGCATGACATCGCCGTTGTAGCCCACCGCCACGCACAGATCGCCGTTGGCAAGCGCTTCGATATATTCCGAAGAATTGATATTGCGGATATAGGGCCGGATTTTCATCAGCACCGCTTCGCCTTGAGCCAAATCCTCCGGATTTTGCGAGTTCGGATCCTTGCCCAGGTAGCTGAAAACGGCGCGCATCATTTCCGCCGGCGAGTCGAGCACGCTGATGCCGCATTTGGCTACTTTGGAGGCCACCGTCGGATCGAACACCATTCGCCAGCTATCGAGAGGCGCATCTGGCAGCAGCGCCTTGACCATTTTTTCGTTGTAGCCGATGCCGTTGGTGCCCCACATATAAATGACGCCGTGGGCATTACCGGGATCGTGAAATGCGACCTTCGCCATGAGCTGCGGGTCCATATTCTTGATATTGGGCAGCTTTGACTTGTCGAGGGTGAGATACACGCCGGCCTTGATCTGCCTCTCGAAGTACGATGCCGTGGGCACTACGACGTCGTAGCCGCTGCTCCCCGCGAGCAGCTTGGTCTCCAATGTTTCATTGGTGTCGAAGTAGGCGACGTTTATCTTGATGCCGGTCTGCTTCTCGAACTTCGACAGCGTTTTCGGCGCAAGATAATCGGACCAGATGTATAGGTTCAGGACCTTACCGCTATCGCCGGCGCCGCTCGCGTGACCCGCCGATCCCGATTTGCCGCCGCCGCAAGCGCTCAACAACAACCCACAGCCGAGCGCCAGTATCGCCGTTCGATTTACGCTGAACATCAAACGCTCCCCTTATTATTTCCGCGAGCGCTAGTTATATCTCAGCCTGCGCCTCGCGGACAGAGCCCTGGGCCGCTAAACGTTCAGCAGCAGATGTTCTCTCTCCCACGAGCTGATGACCTGGGCAAAGGTCTCGTACTCTGCTTCCTTGACTGCCGTGTAGGCGAGCACGAAGCGATCGCCAAACAGGTCGACCAGCGGCTTGGATTCGCGCAACAGGCGCAGCGACTCGGCCAAGGTGCGCGGCAGGGCGATCGCCAAGTCATAGGCGCTGCCGGAAATGGGCTCGGAAGGCTTCAAGCCTTCCATCATCCCTAAGTAACCACAGGCCAGGGACGCCGCAATGGCCAAATACGGATTTGCGTCCGCGCCGCCCACCCGGTTTTCGACGCGTCTGGCCTCGGATCCCGACATAGGCACGCGCAAGCCGGCGGTGCGGTTATCGTAGCCCCAATGGACATTGATGGGCGCCGCAGAATAGCGGCTGATGCGCCGGTAACTATTCACGTTCGGCGCAAACAGCGACATCGCCCCCGGCAGATACTTCTGCAGCCCGGCGATATGCCCGAAGAACAAAGCCGAGGGCGAACCATCGGGGCTGCTGAAGATGTTCTTGCGGGTTTTAGAATCGATAATGCTCTGATGCAGGTGCATGGCGCTGCCGGGCTCCTTGGCCATCGGCTTTGCCATGAACGTGGCATACATCTTGTGCCGCATGGCCGCTTCGCGGGCGGTTCGCTTGAACAGAAAGGCCTGATCGGCAAGACCCATGGGATAGCCGTGCAGCAAATTGATTTCCATTTGCGCCGCGCCGGATTCATGGATCAACGTGTCGATTTCGATATCCTGCGCCTCGCAGAACGAATACATATCGTCGAACAGCGGATCGAACTCGTTGACCGCGGCAATGCTGTACGCCTGCCGTCCGATTTCCGGGCGCCCCGAGCGCCCCACCGGCGGCTTCAACGGGTAATCGGAATCGATGTTTGGTTCAACCAAAAAGAACTCAAGTTCCGGAGCGACCACGGGCTCCCAGCCCTGCGCATGGTAGAGTTCGAGCACCCGCCGCAACACGTAGCGGGGCGCCATCGTGACCGGCCGGCCGTCGCCGTAAAAGCAGTCGTGAATCACTTGCGCGGTAGGTTCGGCGGCCCAGGGCACGACCCGGACCGTGCTCGGATCCGCCTTCAACACGATGTCGATGTCCGACGGGTTCATCGCGCTCTGGTCGTCCGGGTAATCGCCCGTCACCGTCTGCAGAAAAATCGCCTCCGGCAGGCGCATGCCCTCTTCCTCGGCAAATTTCTCCGCAGGCATGAGTTTGCCGCGTGCCACCCCCGCCATGTCCGGGATGATCGCTTCGACTTCCGAGATACCGTGTTCTTTCAAGAATTGCTGGATCGTGCTGGCCATAAATCACCTTGCGCCTGATGCGTGCTGCCGGCTGGCTTCACCAAATGCGGAAAACAGCGCGCGGGAAAATGCATTCTTTGCAAACTGCCATTCCGGATGCCATTGCAGTCCGAGGGCGAAACTTGGGCTATCCGCCACCCGGAAGGCCTCGATGACGCCGTCCGGAGCGTGTGCCTCCGCGACGAGATCGGCGCCCAGCTCCCGCACGCCCTGCGAATGCAGCGAGTTCACCTGCAGCCGGTCCGTCCCGGCGATCTTGCGCAACAGCCCTCCCGGTTCCAGCAAGACCTCATGAGCGGGCGCGTATTGCGCGTCCAGCGGTAAGGATTCATCGTCGCGGTGATCGAAGAGGCCAGGCACCTCATGCAACCGCTGGTGCAACGTGCCGCCGTAGGCAACGTTCATCTCCTGAAATCCGCGGCAGATCGCCAGCACCGGCAAGCCGGCGGCAACCGCCCGCGGAATCAGCGGAATCGTCGTAGCATCCCGATTTGGGTCATGTAAGGTGCCCGGCTTGCTGGCCGGTCCTCCGTAGTGGTGAGGTTCGACATTCGATGCGCTCCCGGTAAGCAGCAATCCGTCGCAGGCGTTCAGTAAGGATGACAAATCAAGCTCAGGCCCTAGGGCGGGCACGAGCACCGGCACCGCGCCTGCGCCCGCGGCGACGGCTTCGATGTACTTCTCGCCGACCATGTGGAAGTAATGCTTCCCAACCAGCCGGCGATCGGCGGGAATTCCGATAAGCGGCAAACGCGACATGTTTAATATATTAAACGCCTGGCGAGATACCTAGGCTTTCTTAACGACCGTATTACACCACACCAATGCCGACTCGTCCCGCTCGGTGGTGCAATAATGCCTAAGATTTAGGCATTTCCAGTACTTAGCCGCGGTTGCTGCAGTGCAGTAATCCGGCAAATGAATCACATAACCCGCCAGGCCCACGGGCACCTAAATCTGTCAATAGCTACAAAATCTTAAACACTTGGCAGCCGCTCGGCGCCACAAGCTGTCAAGCGCCGGCCCTAATTGAACCGGATTATGTAACAGCGGTGAATACGCGCATTGCGTTCGAAGTCTTTGGAGATGGTTTGCGCGCTGATGTCCTCGATCGCAAGCTCCGAGAGCAACTCCCTATCGAGCTTGAAGCGTGAATAGTTGGTCGAAAAGACCAGGCGGCCGGCGGGCCGCAGCAGCTTCAGGGTCCGGCGAATCATGCCCACGTGATCGCGCTGCACATCGAGCACGCCGTCCATGCGCTTGGAATTGGAGAAGGTTGGGGGATCCACAAAAATCAAATCGAAGCGCGGTCCCCGCACCGCCTGCTCCTCCAACCATTGCAAGCAATCGGCGCGATGCAACTCGTGCTCTGGTTTGCCAAAGCCGTTGAGCAGCAGATTTTCATGCGCCCAGTCCAGGTAGGTATTGGACAAATCGACGCTCGATGAGCTGCGCGCGCCGCCGGCGGCCGCGTACACGGTGGCGCTGCCGGTGTAGCAGAACAGGTTCAGAAAGTCCTTATCCTTGGCCCAATCGCGCAGCAGCTGCCGCACGATGCGATGGTCGAGAAACAGCCCGGTATCCAAGTAGTCGCGAAAGTTGACCCAGAATTTAAGGCCGCCTTCCTGGACCGCGTGGCGCTCGGCGATGCTGTCGCGCCGTTGGTACTGCTCGCTGCCTTTCTGCGGCTTGCGCATGCGCGAATGCACATGGGAAATCGGCACGGCCAGTACCTCCGGCAGCACCGCCAATGCCTCGCGGCGGCGCTCGCGGGCACTTTCCTGATTCACGGTTTTTGGCGCGGCATATTCCTGCACATACACGTGCGGCGCGCCACCGCCGTATAGATCGATGGCGAAGGAATATTCCGGCATATCCGCGTCGTACACGCGATAGCAATCGATCCGCTCGCGCTTCGCCCATGGCTCCAAGCGATGCAGGTTCTTGCGCAATCGATTCGCGAACATCTGGGCGCCGGGCCGCGACGACCAGTCGGCGCGCACCTCCTCGGCCGGCCGTTGTTCGCTGGCCTCGTTCAAATCGAAGCGCAGCAGGCGGCACTCAATGGTGCCGTTGAACACGCGGTGCGTACGTTTTGCGTAGATCCCAAGGTTCCTGGCCAGCGGCGGATTCCCGGTCAGAATCGCCGCCTGCCAACCTTGGAATCGTTCGCGCAGCATGCTTCCGAGCTCCGAATACAGCGCCGGCAGCCCCGATTCTGCGCCGATGCGCTCGCCGTATGGCGGATTGGCGACCACCAGACCGGGCTCGCTCGTGGGGCGAGCGGCCTCCCTAAGAGAGCGCTTCTCCAAGTGAATCCAGTCGGCAACGCCGGCATGCTCGGCATTGACGATGGCCATGCGCACCGCATCAGGGTCGATGTCGGAGCCCAGAATGCAACGCCGCACCGTCCGCGCGCCGCGTCGGGCGCGGGCCTGCGCGCACAAGCGCTCCCAGACCAACGGGTCGTGGCCGCGCCAACCGGTAAAACCGAAATAGCTGCGATCGAGCGCCGGCGCCGCATCCGCTGCGATCAAAGCGCCCTCGGTGAGAAAAGTGCCGGAACCGCACATCGGATCGACCAGCATGCCGCCCTTCTCACAGATGCCGGGCCAACCCGCGCGCAGCAGCACCGCGGCGGCGACGTTTTCCTTGAGCGGCGCGCGGCCGCCCTCGGAGCGATAGCCACGGCGGTGCAAGCTCTCGCCGGAAAAATCCACCGACAGCAAGGCCGTGGGACCCTCGACGTGCAAATGCAGCAACACATCGGGGCGCTCCGGTTTGATGTTCGGGCGCTCGCCGGTGGCTTCACGCAGATTGTCGCAGACCGCGTCCTTGAGCAACTGCGAGCCGTAAATCGTGTGCCTGATGGCTGCGTTGCCGCCGCTGCAATCGCAGGCCAGGGTCGCGCCCGCCGTCAAATGCTCGCGCCAATCGATGCGCTTGACGGCTTCATAGAGCGCCGCGGAGGTGCTTGCATCGATGGATCCGAGACTCAGCAGCACACGAGTCGCCGTGCGCGACCACAGGCAGGCGCGGTACCCCACTTCGAGAGTGCCCTGAAACTTCAGGTCGTGACTGCGCTCGCGGATATCGGTGGCGCCGAATTGCGCGAGCTCCTCGGCCAGCACCGACGCCGCGCCCACGGGAGCCGTGGCAAACCAGTAGCGGATGTTGTCGTTCAAGACAAGTCGACGATCTTGAGTCCGTTCTTTTTCACGCAGACTCATCCTGTTGCTTGCGCACGCTATTCCACGCCGCGAAATCCCAGGCGTTGTGAATGCCGATGAACATCAGCAGCACCGAGACCGCGGCGACCGCGTACATGCTTTGTTCCGGACGCTGCCAGATCAGAAAAGCAATGGCGAGCAGCGCGCCATACGCAGCCGTCGGCAATGCCACATTCCATCTCCAATCCTCTCGCACGGGAACGTAGTTGCTCGCGACGCGACCTATGCTCACGCCAAAGTGCACGATTGTCGGGGTGACGAAGGCGCGCAGGCCGACCGTATTCACGCGATGCGCATCGGCGGCCAGCGCGATGACCACGAAGGTCAAACCCGTGAACCCTGCGATCGCCGACCCGGTCATGACGTAGAAGTTTTCCCAGTCCGCCAGCGGTGACGATGCCATGCGTTCAACTTAGCACCGCAAACTCCGTGTTGCCAGCATCCGGCCAAACGGCGCCGTTCACGCGCCAATCATCTTATCGCGCAGATCGTGCCAATCGAGTTTTGGATGGCGGGTTATGTAGCGTTGCAGAATTCTGTACACGTCGGCATCGAAGGCCGCTACGGCCTCTTTTCCCGCCAGCGCGACCAGCTCCTCCTCGGAACGCGCCGTGCCCAGATACATCCACTGATCGAGCACGTGAAAATCGGCGCCGCCGCCCGCGCCGTCCTGCGTGCCGCCCCACGGATCGCGCTCGCGCAATGCAATGCGTCCCGGGAAAGGCCAGCTTTTGAGCTTCAGCGATGACAGCGCCAAATTGACCCGCATGTCATGCAAGTTGAGCGGTTCCTTGCCGACGCAGGCGCCCTTGCACTTCCCGACCTGAAAAGCGAAGCACGAACCCGCGCTATCCTCGATACCCAGAACCTTGAGGCATAGCTGTTGCGCGCGCGCAATGTCGATTAGCGCTTTGCGGGCGTCCTGCCTGGAATGAAACACGCCGAAACAGCGCGCGAGATCTCCTTGACTCAACTCGCTGATGGCGGCCGGTTCGAGCTGGCTCGCACGACCGGCGCTCGGCCGCGCCGGCTGCGCGGCGGCCGCCCGCAGCGTAAATGACTCCTCCCAGGTCCGAGGATGGCGGTTGTGCAGCGGCTTCTGGGTCTTGATCCATTCTCGCTCGCGCAGGCGCGCCCCGAGTTCACCGGCGGTTTGCAGCCAATCGACTCGCCGCACTCGGAGCGCCAACCTCTGCTCGCCTGAGCCGGCATGTTCGCCCGCAAGCTGAGCCAGCACGCGGGTGCGCAGCGAATTGCTCATGCCGATGTACAGCAACGAATCGTCGTCGCCGAAAAATCGGTACACGCCCGGTCCCTCGGGCAATTCATCGGCCAAATCGGCCGGCAAGTGTCCGGGCAATTTTGGAACGCCGAGAACGGCCGTCAACGCGGCCATAAGCCGCGCCTCCGGCACCTCGCGCCGCAATTTGAGCCAGAAATCGTGAAGCACGCGCGCATCGCCCAGCGCACGATGCCGCGCGCTGCAGCTAAGGCCGTTCCGCTCGATTACCGCATCTAGATTGTGGCGCGCGTGTTCGGGAAACAGGCGTCGCGAAAGCTTGACGGTGCACAGGACCTTGGCGCAGAAGTGCCGATCGAGCCGGCGAAATTCGCTGCGCAGAAACGAGTAATCGAAGCGCGCGCTGTGCGCCGCGAACACCGCCCCTTGCAACTTCCCGAGCACGAGTGCCTCGATGTCCGCAAAGCGCGGCGCGCCGGCGACCATTTCGTTGCTGATGCCGGTGAAGGCCTCGATGTGCGAGGGAATCCGGCATTCCGGGTTCACCAGCGAACTCCACTCATCGACGAGTTCATCGTTCTTCATGCGAACGATGCCGACTTCGGTGATCCGGTGATAGGCCGGGTTGCCGCCCGTCGTCTCCAAGTCGACGAATACCAGCTCCTGCGGGAATGAGTCTTTAGCCGCGTCCATCGAGGGACAGGAGAGGGTAGTACAGATCGGGCCGCCGATCGCGAAACACACCCCAGGACTGCCGGTAGCGGCGCACCTCGTCCAAATCGAATGCGGCGGTCAGCACCGTTTCACTCACGCGATCCGCCTCCGCCAATTTTTCACCGGTCGGCGAGGCAATGAACGATGAACCGTAAAAGGTCATGGTGTACTTCTCGCCTTGCTCGGTGCCGATGCGGTTCGACGCGACCAACGGCATGATATTGGCCGCCGCGTGGCCCTGCATGGTGCGCTGCCAATGCCCGCTGGAATCGATGCTCGGATCCTGCGGCTCCGAGCCGATCGCCGTGGGATAGAGCAGAATTTCGGCGCCCATCAGCGCCATGGAGCGCGCGGCTTCCGGGAACCACTGGTCCCAACATATCGCGACGCCCAATTTGGCATATCGAGTCTCGAAAACTTTGAAGCCGGTGTCTCCCGGCGAGAAATAGAACTTTTCGTGGTAGCCCGGCCCCTCCGGAATGTGCGACTTGCGGTAGCTCCCGAGTACCGCCCCGTCGGCATCCACCAGCACCACAGAATTATAAAATGCGTTATTGGCGCGTTCGAAGACGCTGATCGGCAGCACCACCGCGAGTTCGCGCGCCACAGCGCGAAAATGTTCGACCGCCGGATGAGCGTCCAGGGGCTTCGCGAGTTGCAGATGCCGCGAGGAGTGGTCCTTGCAAAAGTACGGCGTCTCGAACAACTCTTGCACCAGAATCACCTGAGCGCCGCGGGCCGCGGCCTCGCGGATTAATTTTTCGGCGCGCGCAACATTCGCGTCGCGATCCCAACTGCAGGCCATTTGCGTGGCCGCTACCGTGACGATGCTCATAGGGCGAATGCTACCTGAAGATTCGGTTAAAACGTGGGCGGCGAGCTGGCGCTGACGATCTCGCATTCTTCGCGTCCGGTATTGCGAAAGCGATGCGGCAAGGAGCTCTTAAAATAATAGGCATCGCCGGGTCCGAGTACCCGCGACTCGCCGCCGACGGTGAGTTCGATTTTCCCTTTGACGATTACACCGCCCTCCTCGCCGGCGTGAGTCAACATTTCTTCGCCCGTATCGGCATTGGGCGCATAGCGCTCGTGCAAAATCGACATACTGCGCTTGGCCAATCGGCCGCCGACCAGGCGCAACTCCACGCTCGCGGTGCCGATATCGCTAAGCTCTTGGGCCGGAAAAAACACCTGCGGCTTGCCGGCAAGATCGAGCGTGAAAAAATCCGCGAGCACCATGGGGATTCCGTCCAGCACTTTTTTCAGCGAGCTGACCGAAGGACTCACCCGGTTCTGCTCGATGAGGGAAATCAGCCCATTGGTGACGCCGGCACGCTTCGCCAATTCACGCTGCGACAACCCGTACATTTGCCGCACGGCTTTCAGATGGGCACCTACGTCCAGGCTCATATCGTCTATTATATTAAACAGTTCGTGCAAAGAACCAGCGAAAATTGAGCTTAGTGTCGATTTTCCTTATCATCCCATTGGCTCGACGGCACTTCAAAGCCCCAAGGATCCCGCCATGAACGCCAGGCTCACCCCTGCTCCCTCGCACGCCGATCTCGACGCATTCTGGATGCCGTTCACGGCGAATCGGCAGTTCAAGGCAAATCCGCGGATGCTGGTGCGCGCCGACGGCATGTTCTATTGGACCGCCGACGGGCGCGAGGTGCTGGACGCAGTCGCGGGCCTGTGGTGCGTGAACGCCGGTCACGGGCGGCGCGAAATCACCGAGGCGGTGACTCGGCAACTCAGCGCCATGGAGTACGCGCCGGCCTTTCAAATGGGCCATCCCATCGCCTTCGAGCTGGCCAATCGACTGGCCAAGATTGCGCCTCCGGGACTCGATCGCCTTTTCTTTACGAACTCAGGTTCGGAATCTGTCGATACGGCGTTGAAGATTGCGATTGCCTACCACCGCGCTCGCGGAGCCGGCCAGCGCACTCGCCTCATTGGGCGGGAAAAGGGCTATCACGGCGTGGGCTTCGGCGGCATATCGGTCGGCGGAATAGTCAACAACCGCAAGTTCTTCGGTTCCTCGATGCTGCCGGGCGTGGATCATCTGCCGCATACCTTGGATATCGAACACAATGCGTACTCGCGCGGGCTGCCGCAGTGGGGCGCGCATCTTGCCGACGAATTGGAGCGCCTGGTCGCCCTGCATGACGCCTCGACCATTGCCGCAGTCATCGTTGAACCGATCAGTGGATCCGCCGGAGTCGTGCTGCCGCCGGTGGGCTATCTGAAGCGGCTGCGTGAGATCTGCGATAAGCACGACATCCTGCTGATATTCGATGAGGTGATCACGGGCTTCGGCCGCGTCGGCAGGCCGTTCGCATCGCAGGCATTCGACGTGACGCCCGACCTCATGACGAGCGCGAAAGGATTGACCAACGGCGCCGTTCCGATGGGTGCCGTTTTCGCGCACCGAAAGATCTACGACGCGTTCATGCAAGGCCCTGAAAATGCGATCGAGCTGTTTCATGGCTATACGTACTCCGCGCATCCGGTGGCCTGCGCCGCCGCGTTGGCAACCCTCGATGTCTACACCAAAGAGGGTCTGTTGACTCGGGCCGCCTCGCTCAGCGCCGAATGGGAGAACGCGATGCATTCATTGCGTGGGCTGCCGCATGTCCTCGACGTGCGCAATTACGGCCTGATCGGGGCCGTGGAACTTGAGCCGCGGCCGGGTAAGCCCGGCGCGCGCGCCTTCGAAGTGTTCCTCAAATGTTTCGAGCGCGGTGTCATGGTGCGTCAGACGGGTGACATCATCGCCGTCTCGCCCCCGCTGATCATCGAGCCGAGGCAGATCGCGCGCATCGTCGACACATTAGGCCCGGTCATTCGCGAGACCGCCTAGCGCCGTAGCGGCGGCTGCGCTAGCTCAAGAATTTTCGGCAGCTGCTGTAGTCGGCTTCGCTGCTCGGCAACTTGCCGCAGAGCCCGCTCATGCGTGCGTGCAGCGCCTCGATGTCTGCGTCGTACCGATGCCGCAAGTTCCATTTTCGCAACCGGCCGTCGAGCTTCTCCAAACCAATGCGCGTGCGCGCTTGAATCCGGTCCGGCCCGTCGAGTTCGCCGATTACCGCCATCCCGGTATCCCGGATGCGCACATGATCCGTAGGCGCGAGCCGCAGCAAGGCGCTCAGGTACTCGACTCCCCATTGAAATCGCGTCGCGGTTCCTTGGGATTCGCGATAGGCACGCTCGTACCAGGCGAGCGCCAGCTCCGCATGCCCGCGCTTCTCCTCGATATCGCCAAGATCGAGCATGTAGTAGTACGGCGCTCTGGCGGTGGCAAGCTCCGCCTTCAGCATGGCGTATTCCGCATCGCTGTCGCCCAATTGATCGTCGATGAACGACGCGGAATTGACGATGCCGGCGCGCACATAGGGGTCGTATTTCCGGGCCAGCGTCGCCGCGACTTGCGCGCGTGCGGCGGCGGCAAGCTTGTCCGGAACCTTGTGGTCCTCGGCGAATTGTTTGGCCAACGCCAGTGTCGTGCCGATCGCCGACAGCCTGTCGGCATCGATCACGGCGGGATCGCCGGCGATGCCGTCCATCGTCCGTGTCCATGCGGCGAGGAACTGCCCGGCGGTGGCCGCACCCCGCGCCTGCACGTCCTTGTAAAAAGCATCATCGAGCGATTCCAAAGCATCCGCCACGCGCGGCGCCAGCGACGGATCCTCGACGATGGCGATCACCTGCGTCACGGTCCCGGGCGTGCGGCCCAAGGCGGCAGAGGCAATCGTCAGCCTGGCGCGTTCGGCCGGGGTCAAGTCGCCGCACGTCGATGCGCTGCGCGCTAGATCCTTGGCGAGCGCATGCCGTTCCGGGTCGGAATACTTCGACAAGTCCCAGGCATTGTAGGCAAGCCGTTGACAGTCGCCGTGCGACGGGGCTGCGCCATCGGCGTGCATGGCGGCAATCACTTCGACCATGGGTTTGACATCGCCGAGGGCGATATCGAGCAAGTCGGCGTACAAGGACAGGTCCATGCCGCCGGCGATGCGCATGATTTCCTTCTGATCGGCGCGCAGAATCACGACCGTGGGATAGCCCGTCACGTGAAACTTCTCGCCCCAACGCTGCGCGCCCGGATCGTCGCCATCCAGATAGACGGCCACAAATTCCTTGGACTTTGCAATGAAATCTTTGCGCGAAAATACCGAAGACTTCAATTGCTGGCAGGGCGGGCACCATTTCGCGCCCCAATACAAAAAGACAGGCTTGCTCGCCGCCTGCGCAAAGTTGAAGGCGGCGCCGACGTCGCCCTCGAACCAGGCAATTCCGGGCACGTCCGCATGCGCCGGATTGGCGTGAGTCTGCGGTAGGTAGGCGAGCAGAATCAGCAGCCACGCCCAATTGAATCGCCGCGTGGCGTCGCCTCTACCGATCACTCCAGGTCTCCCTTCCAACGCTACGGTCAACTTAAGTTTTCAACTCGAATATTGCGTACCATTTCTTGCATGGTTCGGCGACTTCCCAAATGCCCTCGAATCCCGCCGGCACCACACAGGCATCCCCCGCTCGCAGCTCGATCTTTTCGCCTGTGATCGACTCGATGCGCACCCGCCCCTCGATGATCACGCAGAATTCATGCTCGGTGTATCGCACCCGCCATTTCCCCGTGGTGCTCGTCCAGATACCGCAGAAGAATTGCCGGCTTTCCTCCGCGTACTGGTTCGACACGCGGGCGCGTGGAATGCCGGCAAGTATTTTCTCAGGAGAGGGATTGGCGGATTCACCCGTCAGCAGCCGATTCAGCATTGTGATTTTAGGGTATTCACTCATGCCCTATCGTAGGCGCGGCACGGCTGCGGAAACAAGTGCGGCCCGGCGCACCGTACGCCGGGCCGCCAACCGTCACTCATTCTCACCGACCTGGGCAACCGCCGCGTCGCCTCCGGCTTGCAGGGTCAGACGCACGCGCCGCTCCAACGCATAGCCGTCAGCGTCCTGCGCAACGCTCTGGCTCTTGCCGTAGGCGTTGACTTCAAGCGCCTCATCGTTGACCCCCGCGGCAAGAAATAAGTCGCGCACCGCGTCGGCGCGCTCCTCGGATAGCTTTAGATTCGCATCCGCGGCGCCGCGCGGGTCGGTGTAGCCGTCCAGGCGGACCTTGAGCGCGGGAGATTTCGCAACCGACTGCGCCAAGACCTGGATCTGCTGCGCCATCTCGGGTGTAATCTCCGCGCTACCGGTGCGAAACAACACATCGCCCTGCAACCCATCGAGTACTTTGGCAGCCTGCTCTTTGGCGCCGACGTCCTTGGCGTTTTGCGCCGCCTCGACGCTTTCGGACAGCGCAACCAGACGCGCTGTCAGGGCGCGGTTCGTCTCAGACAGCGCGCTCCTTTCACTCTGCAGCGCCGCCTTCTCGCTCTGCAGCTGCGAATTGTCCGCCTGCAGTGCGGCCGCCTCGGCCTGCGCCTTGGCCGCCTCACCCGCGCGGTGAACGCGATTACCCAGCCACGTGCCGAGCCCCGCGCCGACGACGGCGCCGATCGGACCCGCCGCAAACCCGCCAATCACTCCGCCGGCCACAAATCCCGCCGGCTCCTGGGGCGGCGAAGTGTTGGTCTCCCCCGCCAAGGCCGCAGCGCTGAGCCCCATCAATCCGATCGTCCAAACAACCCTCGAATATGCGGTTTTCATAACAGCTCCTCACCGAAGTTTTCGCCACTTCGGGCGGCGAACTTCGCCGCCCTGTGGGAGCTATTTCAGTAGGAGATTCGGGCAGCGGGGCGCCGATCTGATGGCAAATTGTGGCCGAGCGGCGCTCAATGTTGGCCGACGGTTCGCGCGGGCCTCAAGCCTGCAGCGAGAACGGCGTGAAATTGGTATCGGTGTCGTAGTAGTCCTCGTTCTCCGCCTTCTTGAGGAAAGCCACAATGCGGTACGTCAGCGGCGTTGCCACGATTTCCCAACCGCTCTTCAGCGCGTACTGCGTGAACATGATCGCCACTAAGTGCGCCTGCGGCATGCGGCCGTAGAAAGCGGCGAAGTAGAAAATCACCGAGTCCACCAGCTCGCCGCACAAGGTCGAGCCGACGATGCGCGTCCATAGCCACCGGCCCCGGGTCCAAATCTTCATTTTCGCCAGCACGTAGCTATTGACGAATGTGCCGCAGAGAAATGCGCTGATCGAGGCCACGACGATGCGCGGCGTGTTGCCGAATATCGCTTCCACCGCCGACTGATTCGCGGCCGACGATGCCGAGGGCGGCAAATGGACCACCACCGCCGCCATCAGCGACGCAAACGCAAGGGCCGCGAATCCCGCCCATACCACGCGACGGTCGCGCCCGTAGCCGTACACCTCCGTCAGGATATCGCCGAAGATGTAGGAGATCGGGAAAAACAGCACGCCCGCAAGAAAGGTGACCGAGCCGAATAGCGGGACCTCGATGGTGGTCTCCTTGGCGGGTCCGATCAAATTGGAGCACAGCAACACGCAGACATAGGCCGCCATCACAAAATCGTAGTAACGGAATTGACGGTTTCCGGAGGTTGCGGCCATGGGCAAGCAGTGTAATCGGATGCATAGGTGGGCGCCGAGGATATGTCACACCGGCTACCCGGCGATAGCGGCTGCTGGGCGACCAATCCTGGGGCTGCCCCGCGCGACCAATTCGCCGCCGCTTGGGAGCCGGATTTCTCCTCGGGTTTTGGCGAAGACCATCACATCAGGAAGGGCGTTAGTACGGTAGATATACAGGCTCACATCCAAAGTATTGGACCTATGGAGCAGGGCAACCCTTTCAGCGCTACGGAGAGTCCGCTCGTCGATTTCGATGCCGTTTGTCAAAAGGTACGCGCGGCCGTCGAGCCCGCGCGCGCCCATGCCGTTTCTCTCCATGACGAGAAGGGGGATATTCTGTGGCTGAGCGAAAGCTCCATGGGACCCGACGAACATAATGCCGTCCGCGAGGCGACGGATTCGTTCGCGAACGCCAACGGACCGGCGGTGCTGACCTACGATCTCGGCGATGCGCGCTCCGCCCTACTCTTGCGCGTCGTCAACGCCCGTGGAGTCCTGGTCGGCGCCATCATGATTGTCCTGGACACGCGGGTCATCAAACAAGACCCTCGCGGTGCGATTAAACTGGTCACGCCAAAGCTGCAGCGGGCGCTCGGCGATTTTGCCGAGATGCGACCGGGCAGCGCGGTCACCCCCGCGATATCTACCTCGCGGGCAGCCGCGTCGCCGGCGGTATCCGTCGCGACTGCCGCTCCAGCGCGCGTAGCGGGGCCCGCGCGAGTAGCCGCGCCCAAGACCGCCGCAGCGCCCGTCACGAGACCGGGACCGTCCAGACAGCCGCCTCAGACGATCAGTCCGGAAATAGACCGGCTGCATGCCGCCTTGCGCCGCAGCCCGATCGCCCTGCATGTGCAGCGTCTGGTCCCTTTGACCAAGGGCGGCCATCTGAAGCGTTACGAAGTCCTGCTCCGGTCCAAATCCGACGACGCACCGAATGCGGCTCCGCAAGCGATGTTGAAGGCCGCCGTCGAGCATGGCCTCGGCTCCATGATCGACCGCCGAGTGATGACAGAACTCGTCGGCTGGCTGGTTCGTCACCCGAAGGTGTGGCAGACCAGTGGCGTCATGTTCTCCGTAAATCTCACGACGACCGCATTGCACGACGAGCATTTCATAAAGTTTGTCGAACTCTGTTTGGCGAAATCGATGCTGTCCAAAGGCACTATTGCGTTCGAAGTCGACGTGCCGACGGCAGTCAAACTCGGCGCACGGACTTACGAAGTTGCCGTTGCGTTGCAGCGCTTGGGTTGCCCGCTGGTACTCGATGACTTCGCACTGCGCACCGAGTGTTTCGATTTGCTGCGCATGCCGGGGGTTCGATACATCAAGCTGGCGCCGGCAATTACGGCAAAAATGCGCACCGACAAATTATCGCAAGCATCCATAACCGCGGTGGTGCAAATGGCCCGGGTCTTAGGAATGCATACCGTGGCCAAGCGCACGGAATCCGCCGCGGAACAGGAATGGCTGACGGCGCTCGGGGTCGACTTCATTCAATCGCATGCCATGGCGCCGCCGGTATCGATCGACTCTCTGGCAAAAGCTGAATAACTTCCCGCGCTACACCGCTCGGCGATCCGCGCCGAATGGCGCAGCACTTGCAAATCATTCAGAACACAGCACACTATAGGTGTCTGCAACGAGACGCCGGAGCCGGGCTAAGTGTTTTGTTAGTCCCATGAGGTTCGGTTCCGGTTCCCGTCTTCGTTAGGCGTTCGCCCATGACACTAAACGCATTGATCGTCGTCTTCGCGCTCGCGGGTGCGTTGTTCCTTATCGCAGCCGTCCGCCGCCTGCGCCGGCGGCGCCTCGTGGGAGGAGCGCTGAGCGGTGCTACTGCACTCGCGCTATTTCTGCTCGCGGCGGGCGCCGGACTGGTCGCGACCGATCTTCGTACCTACCAGCGCCTGGCCTATGAGCAACCCGTAGGCGAGTTGCAATTGACGCGTACCGGTGAGCGCGAATTCAACGCGGTGTTGACCTATCCCACGGGAGAACATGCCAATTTTGCGTTGCGCGGCGATGAGTGGCAAATCGATGCGCGGGTGCTCAAATGGCATGCGATGGCCAATATTTTGGGCTTCGATACCGTGTACCGGCTGGAACGCATCAGCGGCCGGTACACCCACATCGAAGATGAGCGCCGCCTGGCGCGCACCGTGTATGCGTTGAATCCGCCGGCGCGCATCGATCTGTGGGACATGGTGCACCGCTATCGCGACTGGATGCCGTGGCTGGATGCACTGTATGGCAGCGCGACGTACTTGCCCATGGCGGACGGCGCGCTATTCGAAATCAAGGTGTCGCAAAGCGGCCTGATTGCGCGGCCGATCAATCAGGCCGCGCGCGATGCGGTCGGCGGCTGGCACTAGCAATCGATCTCGACTCGGTCTCCTCTTCCGGCGCCCCAACTTCGTTTATCCGTCGACCGTGTAAAAGGGTCGCGCCATGCATGCAGCACTCCTGCCGACGGCGGTGCCGATCCGCGGCTCTCGAATGGCAGGGACGCGCCGTAAGCGTTCGTCGGCTATAATTAAGCGCTGCTCCGGGCCGGCTTAGCACAGTGGTAGTGCAACGGTTTTGTAAACCGTAGGTCGGGGGTTCGAATCCCTCAGCCGGCAAACCAACTTGGGAACAGTGCAAAAATGCCGGGCGGTATGATCCGCTGAGCGCGATTAATTCGAACCCCCGACAGACAAACAATCGGGTTCGACGACGCCGCGCAGCGGCGGCGATCGCCCTTCAGGGCGACCCCGAACGATCAGCGAGGGGCGANNGCGCGCAGCGCCGAGTAATCCCTCAGCCGGCAAACCCCGCATGGCTAAAATCACGCCGTCACAAACTAAGTTCTTCCCCGAAGCAGTGATTTTAGTAGACTGGGATTTATCGGAAATCTTATGAACAACGTTATAGGTCTAATTCTAGCTTTCTCTTTGGCAGGTTGTGCTACTTGCAAAAGCACGGATTCGCCTGAGGTCTGCAGAACGAAGCAGCGCGAGCATGGACAGGCTCATACGCTGCTGAGTTTTGTGCCCGCTGGCAACAATCTCTCGTTATTGCAGGCACACGACGAGTTTGGCGGCATGAGTGCGCCAGTTGATCGGGATCACGAATGACCGTTCGTGCGGCGTGACGACGCCCTCGGCCGCGTTTGTCACGACATTCGGCACTGAGATCACGAATCCCTTGCCGAGATCGCGGCGGGCATTTCCGGAGATGGTGTTGGCCACTTCGCCGACCAGGTCTCGCATGTTCTCTTCGCTGGTGTCGGTTTCTTGCATGCGCATCAGCAGCACGGTCAGCATGCCGCGGGGCGCGGTGAAAAATACGATGCCCTTGCGAGCTCCGGACACCTCGATGACGCCCGAATACTCGTAGGCGCCGGGCTTTCCATCGGTGACGAGATAGGGCGACCCCACGGACGCCGCCTGATTGGTAAGCGTCTCGAAGAAGCGGGTGGTTCCGTCGATGAAGGTCCGAAGTTCCGATTCGCGAAACATCTCAAACCTCCGACAACAGCTCTTCCAGCGCATAGTTGAGCTGGCGATCGGTGAAGGGTTTGCATAAGAACCCGTTGGCGCCGCGCTCGATCGCCTCTACGGCGGTTGCCTTGTCGGCGAGCGCGGAAATGACCAGGATCAACACGTCCGGATTGATCTTCACCAACTGCGCCACACATTCGATGCCGTCCATTTCCGGCATGGTGAGATCCATGGTCACGACGTCAGGACTCGTACGCTGAAACAGGTCCACGGCTTCGCGCCCATTGGACGCGGAACCAACGACTTCAAGTCTATCGATCTGCTGCGAGCGCTCGATGCGGCGCCGCATGATGTTTGAATCATCGACGATCATCATTTTCAATGGAGTCGCGCTGCTGTTCATTTATGCGGCTTCCGTATTCGTATCGCGCTGCTGCAGTTCCGGCAGCGTGATCGTGAAGCGGGTGTATCTCCCGGGCGCGCTCGACACGCCGATCTTACCGCCGGCTTGCTGCACGAGATCGGCGATAAGATTCATGCCCACACCGCGGCCGGCATCCGTAGTCGCTTCCGCGGTGGTGGAAAAGCCGGAGCGAAATAATAGTTTTATGACCTGCTTGGTATCGATCGAGGCAGCTTCATCGGCCGAAATGAGCCTCTTTTGCACGGCGGCGGCGACGATCTTTTCCGGCAGCAGACCCTGTCCGTCATCCTGTAGGGTGAGCTTGTAGCCGCCCTCGCCGAGGTGATTCAGCTCGACACGGACTAATCCGCAGCCACCTTTGCCCGCCGCCACGCGAACCGCCGCCGGTTCGATGCCGTGAACGACCGCATTTCGCACCGCCTGCACGGCGATGTCCTTGACGATCCTTCGGTACGCAGCCGGCAATTCCTCCAGACCCACGCATTCCACCCGCGCACTCTTGCCGCTGTCATGCGCGATGCGATGGGCAAGCTGTTCGAGCGTCACGGCAATCTCGCCGGCCCCTTTGGAATCCGGCGCTCGTCCGGCATCCACTTTCGGCGGCTCCGGAACCTTCGGAGGCCCTGGAATCGCCTCGCGGGCGACCAGCTCCAATCTCGATAACCGCGACACCAAATCGCGCATCGATTGCATATGCGTGAGCAAGTCGTCGAGCTTGACTATTAACGGCAGGAAATCATTGCCCGACAAGCTGGTCTTTTCGCGCAGTGCGCGCAAATCTTCTTCGAAGGAATGAGCGCGACCTTCGATCGAAGAGAGTCCGATCGCGGCAGCCTCGCCCTTCACTGCATGAACCTGTCGGAAAATGGAATCCAGCTTTTTGCGGAAAGCGGCCTCCTCGCGCGCCGGCTCCTTCAGCACGGCGTTGATCATCTTCATCGAGGCGTCGGAATCATTCAGGAAGGAACTGAGCTGCGCGGGGTCCACCTGCATTAGGCTAAGTAAGGTGTCGATCTGCGCCTGGGTTTTTTCCTGCGACCCTTTCAGCTCCTGTGCGAGTGCAACCCGAGCGCTCACATCGGAGACAGAGACCAGCACATGCGATATGTCATCGCCGGTACGAACGCGGTGAAAATCGAATTCCAGGTACTGCATCGCCGAGCCGCCGGACTCTGTGTCGAAACGCACTTCGACTTCACCCAACGGATTGATGCTCTTGACGAGGTTTTCCTTGGTGCGCTCGGTCCAAAGGACCTTGACGAATTTCATTGCCGTATTCAGCGTTTTGTCCGGCACGATGCCCTTGAGCAAGTGCTCGAATGAAAGTCCGGCGATATCCTCCCGCTTGAATAGATCCTTCATTGCGGCCGAATAGGCGGAGCCGATGATGAGATTCTTGTCGAGAAGAAACAAACCTTCCTTGACCGTGCGAAATATATTTTCGCTCTGCCGTTGAGCGTCACGCACGAATTTCTCTTGCCCTTGGCGCGCGATCTGCAGCAATACGACCAACACCACCAACGCCGCTGCAATTGCAAGGCCGGTGAACATCACGAAGCGCAGTTTTTCCGCGGCACGCGTGTTGCGGAGTTGTAATTGGCCGGCGATTTTGCCGAGTTCGGCATCGATCTGCGGAATGGTCTTGCGCGCCGTATGCAGGGCAGCATTCGCATCCGCCGTCAGCACCTTGCCCGCCTGATTCAAGCTTGAACCGGACGCTTCGTTATCGTGATATGGCATGCCGTGAAACTGAATCAGCGGCTCCAACAGGCTGCGATATCCTTCCCACGCGCCGTGCAGCACGCCCACACGTTGTTGCAATTCAGGCTCGGCTAAAGCCGCGGTACTGTTCGCCGCGGCGAACCAGCCGCCGCTTTTCGCGGTCGTCATGGTGTCGATTGCGCTCGTCAGCGCGTCGGCGTCCGCTCGCACTTGATCGAGAGGCCCCTGCACATAGCCGCGCGAGTTCAATCGGTCTTGCACCGATTCAATTGCGCTTTCGATGGCAAGCGGATAGCGGCGTTGCTCACCGACGAACTTCAGGGCCGCGGAATTATTGGCAAGCGTATTCGCGAGCTGCAGGCCCGGCACCAGCACGGCAGCAACGAACGCGACCGAAAGGCCGGTAATGAGTACGGCGGCTATTCTCGCGGACATCCTTTCCAGCGAAACCTTGGTACGGCTATTCTTCATTGGTCAATTCTCCGGGAAATGTTCGTCGCGGCAAGCGCGCGGAGCCTCACTATCGCCTCCTGCGCGGAAGCGCAGCGGTCCGCGGGTTTCTTGGCAAGCAGTCGATCGAGCAATATTTGATATTTCTTGAGCGCGCCCGGCAGCCTCGGGATCGACGCAGTCCGGTGCCGCTCCACGATCTCGGCAACGTTCTTGCCTCGGAACGGTAAGCTTCCCGTCAGCATTTCATAGATCACTACGCCGAAACTGTACAGATCGCAGCGAACGTCCGGTTCTTGGCCGTCGATCTGCTCCGGGCTGACATAGTAGGGTGAGCCGACGCTCATGTTCGGTCGCGTTATTTCAAATGAGGCTGCGCCGGAGCGCGCCAGGCCGAAGTCGATCAACACGAGACGATTGTCTTCCGTAAGCATGAGATTGGACGGCTTCAAATCGCGATGCACAATGTTGGCCACGTGCACCACATGCAGTGCCTCGCCGATCTGCAGGGCATAGTTCACCGCCTCGGACTCGCTCAGCGGATTGCGCAGTCGCTCGCGAAGGCTGCCGCACGGAAAGTATTCGAGCGCCAGATAGCAATAATCCGCCGTCACGCCGAAATCGATCACATCCGCAATCGAGCGGTGATTGAGCTTCGACAACAATTCACATTCGCGCAGAAATCGCTGGCGATGCTCGTTCGAGACATCGGCGATTCGCTGCAATTTCACCGCGACCACCAACGGAGAGTCGCATTGCTCGGCAAGATACACAGCGCCTGATTGGGACTCGGACAGCCTCTTGATGAATCGATATCCGGGAATATCGAATGCGTCTGTCTTGGAGGGCGCTTCCGGCTTCGTCAATTCACCCTCGCGCAGCGCCTCGGGCTCCGGATTGAGTACCCCGATCGCGCGCAACGCGCTGCCGATCTCCTGCAATTCGACGGCATGAATCGGCCAATAGTCGGTCGCTCCCGCCTTGATCGCACGTACGGCGCTGCGTTCATTGCCGCCGCGAGCAATCACGAATATCGGCAGACGCGGCGCCTGATCGTGCAGGCGGCTCAATGTCAGCACAGGATCCTCGTGTGTGCCGCCGGTAAATTCGAGCACCAGAAACAGCGCGGCGTGCCGTCGCACCTCATCGATCGCCATCGCTTCGAAGGCACTTTGTGTCGCACTATCGAAGCGCTTGCTTGCACCCGCGCGACGCAGCAGGTCCGCCACTTTGAGCCGCAGCTCCAAGTCATCATGCACGATGAGCCCGGGCGCGGCGCCGGCGCTCGCCGGACGCGGCGATTCGATCGAAACTGGTTTATTCAATGGAGACATAGGTGCGCCGCGTCACTTGTTCAGCTTAAAGGTCAATCGCAACTTCGCATCGCGCGGCTCTTGCGGCTGATCCTTCGGAATCGGCTGATATCGGGCCGAATAAAGGGCGTCCATTGCGGCGCGGTCGAACACATAGCGCGGAGCGGCGTTCTCGACGCGGATGTCGCTCGTGTGCCCGTTGGGCTCGACCGTGAAGGCCAAGTCGACCCAACCCTGCGTGCCGCTCGAAGCGGCGTCCGGCGGATATTTCGGAGCTATAGGCTTGAGGAGAATCAAGGCAGCCGTCGCGCGGCTCGCGGGCGGCGCAGCCTGGGATATCTTCTCCGCGAGCGCATTCGCTTCCGCCGAACCGCCGAGTTTCAAGGCGCTCTGCAGCGTCGACTTCGCTTCCGCTACGTGGCCTTGGTCAAACAGCGAGCCGGCGCGCGCCACGATCTGCGCCTGCACGGAACGGGAAAGCTCGGGCAGCGCTGCGTTCTGGGGGTCCGCGGTCTTCAGCGAATTCAGATAAAACTCGGCGCTGTCTTGTTCCGGCTCGAGCACGCTGCCTTGCGCCAATCGAGATTTGACCAGATCCAGCAGGCGCTGCTGCTCGCGCTTTTCCCCGGCAAGCTCGCTTCGCTGCGCGGCGACCGCGCGCTGCAGCTCGGCGATCGCCGCCGGCGGCACGTCGCACGATTGTGCCTCGCTCAAAAGTCGGTCTGCATCGCCGAGTCGATGCTGATCGATCGCGGAGCGCGCGGCCAACATCAGGTGTTGGCCAAAATCTCGAATGGCCTCGGACAACGCCGGCGAGGCGGAGCCCGCTTTTCTTGCAAGCGTGAAATAATGCGCCGCGCTATCGTTCGCCGGATCAATCAGATGATCCTGTTGGACGCGAGCTTGTGCGGTCTTGATCAATCGATCCACATCCGATTCGTCATGCCGGCGCCGCAGATCTTCGCGCAGTTGCGCGAGCTGTCCAGGAGTCAGCGCCTTTGCGTGCGTCGCTTCGTCGATCAAGGTCGCCGCGCGGTCGAAATTTCCTGCATCGATTGCCGCCTGGATGAGCGATGATCCGAGCTCCGAGCGCATTTTGGCCAGACGAGCATCCAGACTCTGTAATCGCGAATCGTTGCGATTGATGCTGCGTGCGATCTCCAGCGCCTGAATCGCGGAATCGAAGTGCTGTTGATCGAGGGCCGTCTGGGCCTTGCTTAGCAACAACTCCGCCAAACGGTCGAGGCCTTGCTTGGCTTCGGCGTTGTTTGCGTCGAAGGTAAGAACGCTATGGTAGTAGCTGAGCGCGCTGTTATCGGCAGGGTCGATGTAGCGCCGGTCGAGCATCGCTTGGGCTGCCTTCTCCAGCAACGCGTCGACCGAGTCCTCCCCGCCGTTGCGGTGCGCGGCCGGCGCTGCCGCGACCGGTTCGCCCTTCAAGACGGGGACAAGTGCCGCGTGCTCGGCCGTCGGCGAAGAGCGCGTAAATTCATATACTCCGATTGCAGTTGCCACCGCCAACACGAGAACCCCGGCGCCGATCATCAAGGGCATCCGGGAGCCCTTGGAGGGCGGCGGCCCATGCGCCGCCGGTTGTGCGTCGTGAGTGCCGAGCAATGCGACCCGAGTGTGCACTTCGTCGTGCGCGCGGTTCATCGCTTCGTTGAAGGTCTGCGCGGTAAATGGTATCGGTACGAGGGAAACGATTTGATTTTGCTGCGCCAAACGCGTCCACTGCGACTGCGTGGCGGGTACATCCAGCGCGACCACCGCGATTCGCGCCGAATGCTGCTGAATGCGCCCAAGCTGAGCCGCGTAGTCGGTTTCACCGCGTGCATCCCAGATCACGACTCCGGCGTGGCCCGGCTCGATCGAGGCCACAAGCTGTTCGATGGAGTCGATGTGCTTCAACACCACGTCGCTGGAAACAACCGCACCGACCTGAGGCCACAGCGCATCATCGGCCGTGACCAGAAGCGCCTGGAGTTTTTTCTTGGAGCGTGGCCGATTCGCGCGCGGATCCGTCGCGGATTCTACCGGGTGATGCTGAATATTCGTCGCGCGACTAACCATCCGCCTGTCTCCGTGCAGCCTGTTCATTGAGTGTTTGGATTTAACAAGTTGAGGGTATGGAAATCACGGTTCAACGGAATAGTTCACATCACAGTTCACACAGCTGGGGCGCGAACGGAGCCTCCCGAAACCCGGGAAATTCGCTAAATGTGAGCAAGTTCTCGTATTGGCAACGATGTGAGATAGGATGCGCGCGTGCAAGCCGCAACACGCTGGTACGTACTCGCCCTGCTCACGTCGGTCTATGCGGTGAACATCGCGGATCGCTTCATGATATCGACGCTTATCGAGCCCATCAAAGCCGACCTGCGCCTGTCGGATTCGCGCGTCGCACTGCTCACCGGTACGGCGCTTGCGATTTTCTATGTGACCGCAGGGTTGCCTCTCGCCCTCGTCGCAGACCGAAGGAACCGCCGCAATCTGATTGCCGCAGCGTTGTTCGCCTGGTCGCTCGCAACCGCTGCCTGCGGACTCATCCGCACCTTTTGGCAATTCATGATTGCTCGCATTCTGGTCGGCGTCGGCGAGGCGGGCGGTACGCCGCCCTCTCAATCGCTCGTGTCGGACTATTTCCCGCCCCGGAGCAGAGCGCTTGCGCTGACGATCTACTCGATCGGCGCGTCGCTGGGATCGATGATCGGAGCCATCTCGGGCGCCATCAGCGAGCACTGGGGCTGGCGCGCGGCCTTCNNGCTTGGATGCTCCCCAACCGGCGCGAGACCTGCCGAATTTTCGCAAAACGTTGAGCTATACACGCCGGCATCCAACGCTTGCTCATTGCCTGATCGGCGGTTCCGTCTTCACACTTTGGTCATGGGGACTGATGTGGTGGACACCATCCTATTTGGTCCGATCGCATCACCTGACTTTGGGCGCGGCGGGCGGCGCGTTGGCGCTGATCAACGGCGTCGGCGGCTCGATAGCCCTGATCGCAACCAGCTTCGCCATGCCGTTCGTCGAGAAGCGCGGCCCGCACGCTGTTCCGCTGTTCACGGCGGCGGTCATTGCCGCCGGCACCATACCCTCGATCATCGCCTTCGCAACCTCATCGGCATCCGTGGCCGTGGCAATGCTTTGGATCTTCATCCCATTGTCCTACTGCGCTTTCGGCCCGATCTTCGCTCTCGTGCAAAATCTCGCTCCGGCCGAGATGCGTTCGCAAGCCGCGGCGCTTCTGTTGTTCTTCGCCAATATCGCAAACTTAGTTCTCGCGCCCCAACTCGTCGGCGCTGTCAGCGACGCCTTGGCGCCGCGCTTCGCGGCGGAATCGCT
>PKXS01000072.1 GCA_003132425.1 Gammaproteobacteria bacterium
TGTATTTGCACTTGATGCAGCTCTCGGTGACCACGAATGCCATGACTTACCCTTCTACTGGAACCATTGAACGTGATGACCATTGTGCCATAGCCGAAACCGTTGATCGCCGCGCTCAAGGCCGCAGGGGCCGGTTCAGCTCGGTAAAATGATGATCCTCGCGACCGGCAGCGCGATCCGCAAAGTATTGCCGCAACGTGAACTCGCCGCTCGGAAACGCCAAGTCGCCCCAAGGAACGGCCGCCTCTTCGTACAAGGCGACCTCCAGGCTTTCGGGTCCCGGGGCGAATTCCGGCCTCGATAATTGCGCCCGGAACATTACATGCACCTGGTTCGCATGGGTCACGCTGACCACGGCCAACAGAGAGCCGACTTCAACCTTCGCCAGCGCCTCCTCCTGGCATTCGCGCGCCGCCGCAGCTTGCAGGGTTTCACCATTTTCCATGAACCCCGCCGGGACGGTCCAAAATCCCAGCCGCGGCTGGATTGCC
The DNA here is from genome assembly GCA_003132425.1 of Gammaproteobacteria bacterium. Lineage (GTDB taxonomy): Bacteria > Pseudomonadota > Gammaproteobacteria > Steroidobacterales > Steroidobacteraceae > Bog-1198. Next base: position 492 of record PKXS01000072.1, read on the forward strand.
CGGCGGCATAACAAGATTCTGCCCTGCCACTGCGGCACGCAGCCCAAAACCAGCAGCGGGTTCTTGTAGTGAATCGTGCCGCAGTTCGTGCAAACGAAGCGCGGCAGGTGGTCCCCAGCGGGGATCTTGGATGCAACGGGTGAGCCGCAGTTACTGCAGAAATTCAAGTGTCGTCCATATGTGTATCTGGTGCCCGGAGAGGGAATCGAACCCACACGGTGTCACCACCACCGGATTTTGAGTCCGGCGNNCGTCTACCAGTTCCGCCATCCGGGCATGCCAGATCGCGCAGTATATTCGATTATTTGGACGATCGCCGCTCTTGGTAGAATCCATAAGACAATGCGGCGCAAGGACTTTCATTTCGTACTTCCCAAGGAACTGATTGCCCAGCGGCCGACTGCGGAGCGCTCCGCCAGCCGAATGATGGTGCTTAACTCCGACGGGACGCGCCAGGATCTAGGGTTTCGCGACCTCCCCTCGATGTTGACTGCGGCGGATCTGCTGGTATTCAACGATACGCGCGTGGTTCCGGCGCGCGTTTTCGGAGTCAAGGATAGCGGCGGCCGGGTCGAGATCCTGCTCGAACGCGCGCTCGACTCGAACACCGCATTGGTGCATGCAAAAGCCAGCAAGGGCTTGAGGCCGCACGCGACGGTCGCGCTTCCGGGCGGCCATACCGCGCGCATGCAGGGCAGAGAGGGCGATTTGTTTCGGCTGCAGTTCTCGTGCTCCGTGATGCCGTACTTCGAGACGCACGGCGAAATGCCGCTGCCGCCGTATATTGCACGCGCGCCGGACAGCGCCGATCGCGAGCGCTACCAAACCGTGTTCGCGCGAGTTCAGGGAGCGATTGCAGCGCCAACCGCGGGGCTGCACTTCGACGCCGGGATTTTCGCGGCTCTCGAGGCGCGGGGGGTGAAGCACGCATTCGTCACCTTGCATGTCGGCGCCGGCACGTTTCAGCCGCTGCGCGTGGAGGACATCGACAAGCATGAGATGCATAGTGAATATCTGGAGGTGCCCGCGGCCACCTGCGAGGCCATCAATGCGGCGCGTGCCGCCGGCGGCCGCGTGATCGCCGTGGGCACGACCGTGGTGAGGAGCCTTGAGGNNGAGGCTGCCGCAAGCCGGACGGAGTTCGCGGGCGCCGGCAGCCGCTGCGTGCGTCCCTTTGCGGGCGAGACCCGGATCTTCATCAAACCCGGCCATAAATTCCGTGCGTTGGATGCGATGCTGACGAATTTCCACTTGCCCGAGTCGACGCTGCTGATCCTATGCGCGGCGTTCGTCGGCCGCGAGCCGCTGCTGGCGGCCTATGCGCACGCGGTGCAGTCGCGCTATCGCTTTTTCAGCTACGGCGACGCGATGTTTCTGAGCCCGGCGGCATCCGCGCGGGAGCCGCGGTGAGTGCCGCGCCGCCTGCGGGCCCAAATGGAATGCGCTTTTCGCTGCTGCGCCAGGATGGCGCGGCGCGCCGCGGCCGCCTGGACTTCGCGCGCGGCAGCGTCGAAACGCCGGCGTTCATGCCGGTGGGCACCTACGGCACCGTCAAGGCGATGACGCCGGAACAACTCGAAGGCATCGGCGTCGAGATCGTCCTCGGCAATACGTTTCATCTGTACTTAAGGCCCGGGCTGGAGGTGATCGAGGCGCATCGAGGTTTGCATCGCTTCATGCACTGGCGGCGGCCGATTCTCACGGATTCCGGTGGTTTTCAAGTGTGGAGTCTGGCCGAGATGCGCAAAATCACGGAGGAGGGCGCGGGTTTCCGCTCGCCGGTGGACGGCGCGCCGGTGTTCCTGTCGCCGGAGGAATCGATGCGCATTCAGCGCGTTCTGGGTTCGGACATCGCCATGAGCTTCGACGAATGCACGCCGTATCCGGCGAGCGAAGCGCAAGCGCGCGCCTCGATGGAGTTGTCGATGCGCTGGGCGCTGCGCGGCCATCGAGAGTACTACCGGTCCGAGCCGCCCGGCACTTTGTTCGGCATCGTGCAGGGGGGAATTTATGAGCAACTACGCCGGGAGTCGCTCGCGGCGCTCGAGCAAATCGATTTCGCGGGATTGGCCGTCGGCGGCCTCGCCGTGGGCGAGAGCGAAGCGGAGCGCGATCATGTGCTCGAGGTGTTGATGCCGCTGATGCCATTGCACAAGCCGCGCTATCTGATGGGCGTGGGGCGGCCGGAAGACATCGTGGAGGCTGTGCGCCGCGGCATCGACATGTTCGATTGCGTGATGCCGACCCGGCATGCGCGAAACGCGCATCTGTTCACGCGCAGCGGCGTCATCAACATACGCAATGCCGCTCACCGGCTGGACACGGGCCCGGTCGAGGAAGGCTGCGGCTGCTATACCTGCCGCCACTTCAGCCGCAGCTACTTGCGGCATCTGGATAAGTGCGGAGAAATACTGGGCTCGCATCTGAACACGATCCATAATCTGTACTTCTACCAGCGCTTGATGACGGAGATCCGCGAGGCGATCGCGCTCGGACGGTTCGAAGCTTACGCCCGCGAGTTCTACGGTTTGCGGTCCACTGCTGTATAATGCGCCGCTTTGCGTCCCGGCGTTAGCCGCGAAAAACGGGTGTAACTCTATGGATTTCTTCATTAATTCAGCTCACGCGCAAGCTGCCGGCGGGGCCGGCGGACAGAGCATGTTGAGTGCCCTTCTGCTGCCGGTGCTGCTGCTGGTGGTGTTTTACTTCCTGCTCATCAGGCCGCAGAACAAGCGCGCCAAGGATCAGCGCGAGATGCTTTCCAAGATCGCGGCGGGTGACGAAGTGGCCACCACCGGCGGAATTCTCGGCAAAGTCCTCGAGGTCGGGGAGCAGTTCCTAACGCTCGAAATTGCCAGCGGCGTCAGCGTCAAGCTGCAGAAATTTCAGGTGGCGCAGGTTTTACCGAAAGGCACGGTCAAGAGCGCATGATTGCCTATCCGCGCTGGAAGATCGTGTTGGTCGCGATCGTCTTAGTCATAGGGATTCTGCTGGCGGTGCCGAATCTATTCGGCGAGGAAAACGCACTGCAGTTCGCGCGGGACCGTGCGGTGGTGCAGGAAAGCGACCGGACGGCCATCGAGAAGATCCTCAAGGACAAGGGCGTTACCCCCAGCGGCGCGTTTCTCGATCAAGGGCGCCTGACGCTGCGCTTCAGCAGCAAGCAGGATCAATTGAAGGCGCGCGATCTGATTGCCGAGGCGCGCCCCAATGAGTTCACGATCGCTCTGTCGCAAGCCTCGCGCGTTCCGGAGTGGATGCGCAATCTGGGTTTGAGCCCGCTGAAGTTGGGTCTGGATCTGCGCGGTGGCGTGTACCTGGTGTACCAAGTCGACGTCCAGGGCGCCGTGAAGCAGCAGCTCGACCACCGCGAGCAGGACTTTCGCGCCTCCCTGCGCAATGCCCGGGTGCCGTATCAGGACGTAGTCGTCGATTACCCTGAGAATCGAGTGCGGGTGCTGTTTCGCGACGCCGATAGCTTTGCCAAGGGCAAAGCGGCGATCCTGGCGGACAGCCGCAGTCTGAAGTTGACCGACACGACGGTGGGCGGGGCTCCGGCGCTGGAGCTTACCCTGACGGCGCAAGACATCAAGGAGCGCGAGGATTACGCGGTTCAACAAAACATTGTGATCCTGCGCAATCGCCTCAACAGCCCGGAACTCGCCGTTTCCGAGCCGCAGGTGGCGCGCCAGGGGGTGGATCAAATCGCCATCCAGTTGCCGGGACTGCAAAATTCTGCCGAGGTCAAAAAAATCCTCGGCAAGACCGCGACTCTGGAATTTCGCATGGTCGACGAAACCAACAATCCGCTCGAGGCTGCAGCGACAGGGCACGTGCCGCTGGGCTCGAAGCTGTACTACACCCGCGACAAGCAGCCGGTGCTGCTCAAGCGCGATGTGGTGGTGACCGGCGATCAATTGACCGACGCCTCATTCCAGCCCAACACGCAAGAGGGTCCCGCCGTGTCGGTGGGGCTCGACAGCCGCGGCGCGGCGAAAATGTTCAAGAACACCCAGGAGAATCTCGGGCATCTGATGGCGGTGGTGTTCATCGATCGCTCGCGGGAGAAGAATGCCCAGGGCGTGGAGGTCGACCGCACGACCGAAGAGGTCATCAACCGGGCGACCATTCGCGGCGTCTTCAGCAATAATTTCCAGATCACCGGCATCAATCCGATCGAGGGCCGCGAGCTCGCGCTGCTGCTGCGCGCCGGCGGCTTGGCGGCGCCGCTGACGCCGATCGAAGAACGGGCTATCGGCCCGAGCTTGGGCCAGGACAATATCGACAAAGGCGTGCATGCGATGGTGTTCGGCATGCTGGCGGCCTTCATATTCATGGCCATTTATTACAAGGTATTCGGCTTGATCGCGGATGCGGTACTGGCCGCGAACGTCGTGTTGCTCACGGCGCTCTTATCCTTGGTCGGGGCGGCCCTGACGCTGCCCGGGATCGCGGCGGTGGTACTAACCGTCGGCATGGCGGTCGACGCGAATATTCTGATTTACGAACGCATACGCGAAGAATTGCGCAACGGCGTCTCGCCGCGCGCGGCCATCACGGCGGGCTTCGATCGCGCATTCTCCGCAATTTTCGATTCGAATGTGACGGCGGCGATCGCTGGGCTGGTGCTGTGGCTGTTCGGATCCGGCGCGGTGCGCGGCTTCGCCGTGGTCTTGGTGTTGGGAATCGGCACCTCGATGTTTACTTCGCTGATGGGCAGCCGCGCCGTGGTGCAGATCGTTTACGGTGGAAAGCGCAAAGTCGATCGCTTGGCGATCTGAGGTTCAGGGCCATGGAATTCTTTCATAAAGTCACGCGCTTCCCCTTCATGCACACCCGCAAGGTGTGGTACGGACTGTCGGCCGCGCTGATCGTCGGGTCGCTCGCGACGGTTGCGGTACGCGGCTTGAACTTAGGCATCGATTTCACCGGCGGCGTGGTGATTGAAACGAATTTCCCGCAGGCGCCGAATATCGAGCAGCTGCGAACGGCGCTGGCGAAGGCCGGTGTCGCCGGCGCGCAGGTCCAGGCCTTCGGCAGCTCGCGCGATATCTTGGTGCGCTTGCCGCCGGATCCGAACGTGAAGGGCGAGCAGATCGGCGCGCATATCCTCGAGATATTCACCGCGGTGGATGCCGGCGCGAAGCTGCAACGTACCGAAGTCGTCGGCCCCCAGGTGGGCCAGGAATTGTTCGTCAAAGGCGCCTGGGCGTTGGTCGCGACATTGGTGCTGATCTTGATTTACGTCCTGCTGCGCTTCACGCCGAAGCTCGCGCTGGGCGCGATATTCGCGGTGCTGCACGACCCGATCTGCGTCTTGGGATTCTTCGCCGTTAGCCAGATGACCTTCGATCTGACGGCGATCTCGGCGATCCTGGCGGTCATCGGCTACTCGTTGAACGACACCGTCATCGTATTCGACCGCATACGCGAGCGCGCCCGCACGGCCCGCAAGCTCACCATCGCCCAGGTCATCGACGAGTCCATCAACCAAACGCTGTCGCGAACCTTGATGACCAAATTGGTGACCTTGATGGTGGTGGTCGCTCTGTTGATCTTCGGCGGAGAGACCCTGCACGGCTTCTCGGCGGCCCTGGTGATCGGCATCGTCGCGGGCACCTATTCGTCGATCTATATTTCCGCAGCTCTCGCTCTGGACCTCGGCCTGCGGGCCGACGATCTGCTGGAGCGCAAGCTCACCAAGCCCGAAGAAATCGACGGCTTGCCCTAGGATTGCCCGGCCCCTAGAGTGGATCGATGGAATTGCTCCACGATCCACAGGTTTGGTTGTCTTTTCTGACGCTTACGGCGCTCGAGATCGTTCTCGGCATCGACAATGTTATTTTCCTAAGCCTGCTGGTCAACCGGTTACCGGCTGCGCAACGCAGGAGTGCGCGTTTTCTGGGCTTGGGTTTCGCAATGCTGACACGCATTGCACTGCTGTTTTCGATCACATGGGTGGCCACTTTGCGGGCGACCCTGTTCACCGTGCCTGGCAATGATATCTCCGGCCGCGATCTGATTCTGTTCGGCGGCGGCCTTCTCCTGATGGTGAAGAGCCCCATGGAAATTCGCGACATGCTCAGCGGCAAGGAGGCGAGGCGCAAACCCGGCGCGCTGAACGGCTTTTGGCTGATCATTTTGCAGATCGGCGTCATCGACCTGGTGTTTTCACTGGATTCGGTGTTCACCGCGGTCGGGCTCTCGAAGCACATCGAAGTCATGGTCGCGGCCATCGTCGCTTCGGTCATCGTGATGATGATGGTTTCCGCGGCAGTCAGCGGGTTCATCGATCGCTATCCGACGATCAAGGTATTGGCGCTGGCGTCCCTGGTGTTGGTCGGGGCCGCCTTGATCGCGGAGTCATTGGACCTGGAAATACCGAATGGCTATTTGTACTTTGCCATGGCGTTCGCGGCGGCCGTGGAATGGATCAACATACGCCTGCGACAACGCAACAAATCTTGATTGGCGGGCGCTGCCGGAACCGCTCAGCTTTGTTCGGCGAGTTGGCTGTGACTGTGTGAATAAATGAAGTAGATCGCCAGTCCGAGTGCGGACCAGATAAAGAAGGCCTCCCAGGTTATCGCCGGCAGCCCCGCCATGAGGAAGGCGCAGAAGCCCATGCCCAGCAGCGGCACCAGCGGCACCAGCGGCGTGCGAAACGGCCGCTTCAGTTGCGGGCGGGTCTTGCGCAGCACGATGACGCTGGCGCAAACCATGAAGAAGGCGGCGAGCGTGCCCAGATTGACCAGCTGCGCCACCTTGGCGATCGGCGACAGGCCGGCGATCAGCGCGATGACCACACCGGAACCCAAAATCAGGCGGACCGGCGTCTGTGTTTTGGGATTGACCCTGGCCATCGGCTTGGGAAGCAGGCCGTCGCGCGACATCGCCAGCACCACCCGGGTCAGGCCGAAGTACAGCACCAGCATCACGGTGGTGATGCCCGCCAAGGCGCCGATCGAGATCAGCGCTTCGGCCCAGCCGATACCGATCTGCTTGAGCGCATCGGCGATGGGCGCCATGATGTCGATCTTGTCGTAATGCACCACTCCGGTGAGGATGCCGGAAACGACGATGTAGAGGATGGTGCAGATCACCAGCGAGGCGATGATGCCGATCGGCAGGTTGCGCTGCGGCTTGATGGTTTCCTCCGCCGCGGTGGAAACCGCGTCGAAGCCGATGTAGGCGAAGAAAATCAGCGAGGCGCCGGTGAGGACGCCGTGGTAGCCGAAGTGCGAGTGGCCATCGGCGTCGGTGATCTGCGGCGGAATGAAGGGATGCCAATTGGCCGTATTGACGTGCGGTGCGGCGACGACGATGAAGATGCCGACGGCGGTGAGCTTGACGAACACCATGATCGTGTTGAAACGGGCCGATTCGCTGACGCCGATCGACAGCAGCACCGACAGCAGCAGCACGATGACCATTGCCGGCACATTGGCGATGCCGCCGTCGAGCGGGGCATTGCTCAGTGCATGCGGCAGGTGCAGGCCGAGCAATTCCAGAATCTTGCCGAAGTAACCGGACCAGCCGATGGCCACGGTGGAGGTGGCGATCGCATATTCCAGGATCAGGTCCCAGCCGATGATCCAGGCGATCAGTTCACCGATGCCGCAATAAGCATAGCCGTACGCGCTGCCGGCGCCGCCGATGGCGCCCGCCAGCTCGGCATAGCACAGCGCCGCGAAGGCGCAGGCGGTGCCGGACAGAATGAACGACAGCACGATCGCCGGGCCGGAATGCTGCGCGGCGACCACGCCGGTAAGCACGAAGATGCCCGTGCCGATGATGCAGCCGATGCCCAGCATGGTTAGGTCAAAAGCGCCGAGGCAGCGTTTTAAGCCCGTATTGGCATTGACGTCGATCGGTTTGGTGCGGAACAGACCCATGCGTTCTCCCGGAATTCTTGATACTAGCAGTATGCCTGGTGCAAGACCCGTGCGCCCGCCCCGCTAAGTGCGCAGTGCCGCCGGTGTGAGCGGCCCCAGCGCCTCGAGCAGCTCCTCATACACTTTTGGGTTGCCGGCAACAATATTCGGCCCTAGAGCATACTCGGCGCCCGCGGGCGTGCCCACGCGGCCGCCCGCCTCCTGAATGAGCAACGTGCCGGCGGCGGTGTCCCAGGGCGACAGTGCGAATTCCCAAAACCCGTCGATTCGGCCGGCGGCGACATAGGCGAGATCCAGCGAGGCGGCTCCCGGCCTGCGCACTCCGGCGGCAGTTCCCATGATCACTTTCAGCATCGCCAGATATTCGTCGACATGAATCCCATTCGCACGAAACGGAAATCCGGTGCCGATCAGCGACCCCTCAAGGGTGCGTTGCGTGCTGACCCGGATTTTCTTGCCTTCGAGCTGCGCACCGTCGCCGCGCGAGGCCGTAAAGAACTCCTGGCGCATAGGGTCGTACACGACGGCGTGCTGCAAGCGGCCTCTGTGCTCAACCGCAATCGAGACAGCGAACGTCGGGAAGCCGTGCAAGAAATTCGTCGTGCCGTCCAGAGGGTCGATGATCCAGAGGTACTCGTTGTCGCCGCTGCGGCCGGTCTCCTCGGCGAGAATTGCATGATCGGGATGACTGCGGCGGATCGTGGCGATGATGTCCGCTTCGGCCTTGCGGTCGATGTCGGTGACGAAATCATTGCGGCCTTTGCTGTCGATTTTCAGAGAATCGAGGCGCGAAAGGCTGCGCACGATCAAGTCCCCGGCACGCCTGGCGGCACGCATGCCGATATTGAGCAGTGGTTGCATAAGGTGGCGCTAGAATAACAGAGCATGACTGCTCAAGTTCGCATCGTCCTGATCGACCCCAGCCATCCCGGCAATATTGGATCGGTCGCGCGCGCCATGAAAAACATGGCGCTTTCGGAGCTGGCCCTGGTGCGCCCGCGATCATTTCCACATGCGGAAGCCACGGCGCTCGCCGCCGGAGCCAACGATATTTTGGCGGCCGCGCGCGTTGTCTCAACGGTCGCAGAAGCGATAGGCGACTGCGGATTCATCGCCGGCACGACCTCGCGTCCGCGCTCATATTATTGGGAGTTCACGACGCCCCGCGACGTGGCGGGGCGGCTCGTGAGTCTGCCGGAGGACAATCGCGCGGCGCTATTGTTCGGCTCGGAGCGCTACGGTCTCGCTACAGACGATTTGCAGTATTGCAACGTGCTGGTGCGCATACCGGCCAACCCTGAGTACTGCTCGCTGAATCTGGCGATGTCCGTGCAGCTGCTCGCCTACGAGCTATTCATGGCACGCGAGCAGCCCCGGTCCCGCACGCAATTGGAATTGCCGCTGGCGCAGGCCGCCGACGTCGAGCATTTCTACGCGCATTTGCACCAGGTCCTCAAGGAAATCGACTTCGAGGACCGTACCGGGCATCTCATGGAGCGCCTGCGGCGGCTGTTCAATCGGGCGCAGCTCGACCGCAACGAACTCAACATCATGCGCGGCATATTGAGCGCGGTGCAGGGACGGCGCGCACCGTCCGCGCGCCGCCCGCGTGAATGAGCTCCCGCGAATGAACCCACTCGAATGACCGAGCCGGTTTATCTGGACTACGCGGCGACGACTCCCGTGGATCCGCGGGNNGTTGCCGCATGCATGGCGCAATGCCTGACGTTGAACGGCGTGTTCGGCAACCCGGGATCCGCGGGCCATGATTACGGCGAGCAAGCGCGCGCCATGGTCGAGTCCGCGCGCGCTCAGGTCGCCGCGGCAATAGGCGCTCTGGCCGCGGAGATCGTCTGGACCTCGGGCGCGACGGAGGCGAATAACCTGGCGATATTCGGCGTCGCGAATTACTACCGCGACTACGGCCGCCACATCGTCACGGTTCGCACCGAACACAAGGCGGTGCTCGATCCTTGCCGCGAGCTGGAACGGCGCGGCTGGCGGGTCACATACCTCGCACCGGACCGCGGCGGCGCGGTGGATCCTGCGCAGGTGGCCGGCGCGTTGCGCGCCGACACGGTGCTGGTTTCGGTCATGCATGTGAACAATGAAATCGGTGTCATCCAAGACATCGCGGCGATCGCGGCGGTCTGCACGCGCCATGGCGGCGCGCGGCTGCACGTGGATGCGGCGCAGAGCGTCGGCAAGAGTGCAGTGGATTTTGCAGGATTCGGCTGCGACCTTATGTCGCTATCGGCCCACAAGGTCTACGGTCCCAAAGGCGTGGGTGCGCTGCTGGTCTCTCAGCGGCGCGGAGTGCGGCTCGAAGCGCTGCATTACGGCGGCGGCCAAGAGCGCGGCTTGCGCTCCGGAACTCTCGCGACGCATCAAGTGGTCGGCATGGGCGCGGCGTTCGCGCTGGCGCAGACGGCGCCAAGGTCGGAAGGCGACCGAGCGGTCCGGCTACGGGATAGGTTATGGGAGGGCCTGAGTTCGCTGAGCGGCGTCATGCGCAACGGCGATGCGGCGCGGTCGGTGCCGCAGATTCTTAACGTCTCGTTCGAGGACGTCGAGGGTGAGAGCTTGCTCGCAGCCGTCCGGCCGCGCATCGCTGTCTCGACGGGATCAGCCTGTACTTCCGCCGTCCAGGAACCCTCGTACGTGCTGCGGGCCTTGGGCCGCGACGACCGTCTTGCGGAAAGCAGCCTGCGGTTCAGTCTCGGCCGTTATACCGACGAGGGCGAGATCGACACCGCCGTGGCGGTCGTCGGGCAGGCCTTGGCGCGCCTGCGCAGGATCGGCGGCGCGTGAATTACAGCGAATTAACCCGGCGCTACTTTGACGGGGCGGCCGCTGCCGGCGTCCTCAGCGGACCTGGAACCTTTCGCGGCGCGGCCGGCACCCGCGCGCAGGGAACTTGGGTCCAATTCGACCTGCAAGTCGATTCGGGCAGCCGCGCGGGGACCATTCAGGCGGCGCGCTTCCTGGCATTTGCCTGCCCGCATGTCATTGCGGCGGCGGCTTGGGTGGCCGAAACCGCGGTGGGAGCTCAGGCGAGTGCTGCACTGCCCGAAAGCGTGCGGTTGCTGCGCGAGCGGTTTGCGGTTCCCGTCGAGAAACTTGGCCGGCTCTTGATCATCGAAGATGCGTGGATCGCGGCCGCAAAAGCGTGCTTGGGTTCCGTGCGTACGGAGCGCTAGCGTGTTAGGTATAGACTAATGGTGTCGAGTTCTGAGAATCGCGAGGATCGTTGGTTATGGCGATAGTGTTGACGGAATCGGCGGCGGATCGGGTGCGCGATCACTTGACCAAGCGCGGGGCGGGCGTCGGGCTGCGCGTCGGCATCAAAAAGACCGGATGCTCCGGATTCGCGTACGTCGTGAATTACGCGGACGAGATTCGCCCCGATGATGCCGTTTTCGAGGCGCGCGGCGTCACCGTGGTGGTCGATCCGGCGAGTCTGCCCCTGATAGACGGCACCGTAGTGGATTTCGTCAAACAGGGTCTCAATGAGGCCTTCAGGTTCCAGAACCCGAAGGCCAAGGGCGAATGCGGCTGCGGCGAAAGCTTCAACGTCTGACGGGCCTTTTTCCATGTAATACAGGCACTTCGGCCGCCATTCTGATTGCTTGAGCGCGTCCGCTCCAGTACACTCCGCGGTCTTTGTCGGCTCCCCCATGAGTCAACTAGGCTCCTCGGGGCGGATCTCCAGTTTTTCTTCCATAGAGGTCAACATGCCAGCGGAGCGCACTCTTTCCATCGTCAAGCCGGATGGCGTCGGCCGTAACCTGATCGGCGAGGTGTATCGTCGTTTCGAGCAGGCGGGATTGCGCGTGGTGGCGGCGCGAATGGTGCGGCTGTCGCAACCGGAGGCGGAGGGCTTTTACGACGTGCATCGCGAGCGTCCGTTCTTCAAGGACTTGGTGCGATTCATGACCTCCGGTCCGGTGATGGTGCAAGTGCTGGAGGGCGAGGGCGCCATCGCGAAGAATCGCGAGGTCATGGGCGCCACCGATCCGAAGAAGGCGGCCAAGGGAACCATTCGCGCCGACCTCGCCACCAGCATCGATGAGAATATCGTGCACGGTTCGGATGCCGCGGACACCGCGGCGCGGGAAATCGCCTACTTTTTCCGCGAAATTGAGGTCTGCCCGCGTACGCGCTAGCGTAGGCGTGCGGAGTGCCCCAAGGAGAATCCAGTTGGCCGGCGATCGTGTGAATCTTCTCGGCTTGCCGCGCACGGAACTCGAGGCGTTCGTGGCGCTGGAGCTTGGCGCGAAGCCGTTTCGCGCCCGCCAGCTGATGAAATGGATTTACCGGCGGGGCACGGCGGATTTTTCGACCATGAGCGATCTTGCCCGGGACTTTCGCGAGCAGCTGGAGACGGTTGCTAGGATTTCCGTTCCGCAAATCGTGACCGAACAGCTATCGAGCGACGGCACGCGTAAATGGATGCTGCGCATGGATGAGGTTCAGGGCATCGAAACGGTGTATATCCCCGAGCCCGGTCGCGGCACCTTGTGCATTTCCAGCCAGGTGGGCTGCGCAATGGATTGTTCGTTTTGCGCGACCGCGCAGCAGGGATTCAACCGAAATTTAAGCGTTGCCGAAATCGTCGGGCAAGTGTGGCTGGCCCGTCGCGAGCTGGCCGAGACGCGCGCCGACGGTAGAAACATCACCAACATCGTGTTCATGGGCATGGGAGAACCTCTGGCGAACTACCGCAACGTGGTTCCGGCCATGCGCATTTTTCTCGACGATTTGGCGTACGATCTATCGCGGCGCCGGGTAACCCTCAGTACGTCGGGGCTGGTGCCGCAAATTTATAAATTGGCGGAGGAATGCAACGTGGCGCTTGCGGTCTCGCTGCATGCACCCAACGACGAATTGCGAAACGAGCTCGTGCCCATCAACCGCAAACATCCGATCGACGAATTGCTGGCGGCTTGCTGGCATTACATCGATAAACAGAACGGTCGTAGCATTACCTTCGAGTACGTCATGCTCGACGGAGTCAACGACAAGCCCGAGCATGCCCGGCAGCTCGCGCGACTTCTGCGCGGGAGGCCGGCAAAGCTTAATCTTATTCCCTTCAATATTTTCCCAGGCACGCGCTATCACCGGTCGCCCGCTGCGACGATCCGGCGGTTCCGCGATATTCTCAACGAGCATGGGGTCATCGCCACGATACGCAAAACGCGGGGCGACGACATCGACGCGGCTTGCGGCCAATTGGCCGGCCGGGTGACGGATCGCACCACCGTGCGACTCGGCACGAAGCTCGCCACCCCATCGCGACCCCATCGCGCACCTGTAGCGGAAGCATGATGAAGCCAAGTCCGATGAAGCCTTATCCTATCAAGACGGCCGTGGTGATTCTTGCCGCGGCCCTGTCGGCGTGCGTGCACACCGGTTTTGGATCGAACAAGAATCCGGCGCAGGCAGCCTCGGCCAATGTGCAGCTCGCGATCGAATATATGAAGCTCGACAAGCTGGCGTTGTCGCGCCAGTACATCGAGCGGGCGCTCAAGGAAGATCCGGATAATCCAAATGTGCAGGCGACGGCGGGCATGGTCTATGAGCGCGTGGGCGAAATGCCCAAGGCCGAACACGCGTTTTCCCGAGCCGCTCGCTTGGGCAGCGACGATCCGAATATCCAGAATAGCTATGCGGGATTTTTGTGCCGCACCGGCAAGTCCGTCGCGGGCGAGAAGCTGTTCGGGGAAGTGGCGCGCAATCCGACCTATCAAACGCCGGAAGTCGCGCTGGTGAATGCGGGCGTTTGCGTAGGAGCAACCGGGGATGTCGTGGATGCCGAACGTTATTTCAACCGCGCGCTCGCCATTCGTCCGAATATGCCCGGAGCGTTGCTGCCATTGGGGACTCTACAGTTCGACCGCGGCGACGCCGCGCAGGCGCTCGAGACGGTGCAGCGGTATTTGGCGGTGAACCCGGCCTCGCCTGAAATTCTCTGGTTGGGTCTGCGCGCGGACCGCAAGCTTGGCGATTCTACGGGCGCCGCGGTTTTCGCGCGGCGCATTCAGTCCGAATTTCCCAATTCGGAACAGGCACAAATGATGCGCTCCGGCATCGATCGATGAGTGAGACCGCGGCATCGCCCGGGCCACGGCTCAAGGCAGAGCGCGAGCGTCGGGGTTTGAGTTCGCAAAAAGCTGCCGACGACATGCATCTTGACGCCTGGGTAATCGACGCCCTCGAGACCGATAACTACGCGCGCATTGGGCCTGCCGTGTACGCCAAGGGACATTTGAGGAAGTACGCGAGCTTGCTGGGGCTGCCCGTCGATGAGATCTTGGCGGGGTACGCGTCCGTGGCAGCGGCGCCGCTGCCACCGGCAGCGCCGCAAGCCGGCGTACGCCTGCGCACGACCGCCTCGGCCGTGCATAACCTACCATGGGTGCCGATTGTGGGCTCGGCACTGGCGGCCGCGCTGCTCATCGGGGTCCTTTGGTGGAGGCCATGGCACAAACGCGGCACCGGCGTTCCGGCGGCCGGCACGCAACCGATCTCCGCGCCGAGCGCAGCGGCGAGCCCAGAGTCCGCTGCGCCGCCGCCTACTGCGGATGCCGCGACGGCGCGAACCGGGGCCGCGCCGGAGCCGGCCGCGGGCGCAGTGATCCCGGCCGTACTGCAGACGCCGGCGGCCGACGCCGGCATGGCCGGTTCAGGACGCGCCAGCTTGCGCCTGAGTTTCTCAGCGGATTCTTGGGTGGATGTTCGAGATGCATCCGGCCAACGCATATTCGCCGGATTCGGCCACGCCAACAGCGTCAGGACGATCGCCGGCAACGCACCCATGCGGGTCTACTTGGGATTCGCCGGCGGCGTGCAACTGGAAATCAACGAGCGGGCGATCGCAATCGGTCCGCAATTCGTCTCCGGCAACGTCGCGCGCTTCGAGGCCGGCGCCGACGGCGTGCTTCGGCGCGACACTCGACTTGCGCGTCCGCGCGACTGACCGGGGGCCGTGTGGGTAAGATTATCGAGCCCCTGCGCGGCGTCCACGATGTGTTGCCCGAGAAGGTTGCGGCCTGGCAGCTTTTGGAGCGAATCACACGCGAGGTGTTTGCGGGGTACGGCTACGAAGAATTCCGCGTGCCTGTGATCGAGCAGACGCAATTGTTCAAGCGCTCGATCGGCGATTTTACCGACATCGTCGAGAAAGAAATGTTCAGCTTCGTCGACCAGGGCGAAGACCACATTACACTGCGGCCCGAGGCGACCGCAGGCATCGTGCGTGCGATGATCTCGAACGGGCTGCTGCGCGAGGGCCGCCTGCGTGTTTGGTGCATGGGTCCGATGTTCAGGCGCGAACGGCCCCAGGCAGGGCGGTACCGTCAGTTTCATCAAATCGATGCCGAAGCCTTTGGTTTCGAAGGACCGGATATCGATGCCGAAATGATTCTGCTATCGGCGCGCCTATTTCGGCGTCTGGGTCTGACGGGCCTGAAGCTATGCTTGAATTCGTTGGGCACGCCCGCCGCGCGCGCCGCTTACCGCGATCGCCTCGCTGCCTATTTCGGGACTCACGAGAGTTCCCTTGACGAGGACAGCAAGCGGCGGTTGCAGGGCAATCCGCTGCGCATACTCGACAGCAAGAATGCGAGCACGCAGCGGATAGTCGCCGGGGCGCCGCTATTGGCCGATTCGCTCGACGCAGAATCCAAAGCGCATTTCGAGGGCTTGTGCGCCCACTTGCGCAGCGCCGGCATCGAGTATCATGTCGAGCCGCATTTGGTGCGCGGACTGGATTACTACACTCGCACGGTGTTCGAGTGGACCACCGACGCGCTTGGGAGCCAGAGCACGGTGTGCGCCGGCGGCCGCTATGACGGCTTGGTGGCGCAACTGGGCGGCGCCGCGACGCCCGGCATAGGCTGGGCCATGGGACAGGAGCGAATCGTCATGCTCCTCGAGAAGCAGGAGCCGGGCCTGGTGCGCGAGCAGCCGCAGGTCTATTTGGTGTTGGTTGGAGAAGGAACCGAGGCTGCCGGATTCAAATTGGCGGAGCAATTGCGCGACGCGTGGCCGTCGCTCAAATTGCAGATAAATCTCGGCGGCGGCAGTTTCAAGACGCAATTCAAGCGGGCGGACAAGAGCGGCGCGCAGTTCGCGGTTGTTTTGGGAGACGACGAAAGGGCGCGCGAAGTTGTCGCCTTGAAGGCCTTGCGCCGGGAAATGCCGCAGGAGGAATGCGCCTTCTCCCAAATCAGTGAACGCTTAGGGGTCTTGTTGGGTCTAGGTATCAGTTAAGCGGAGTAGTCATGGCAGAAGAGTATTTAACGGACGATGAGCAGCTGGAACACGTCAAGCAGCTGGGCGCGGAGTACGGCCCTTGGGTGCTCGGCGGCATCGTGCTCGCTTCGGTCCTGGTGTTCGGTTATCGCTACTACGAGAGCTATAAGAACGATCAAGCCCTCAAGGCTGCGGCGCAGTTCAGCGCAATGACGGCCGCACTCGAGAAGAACGACCGCAATACGGCGCGGCAGATTGCGGACGGACTTATCAAGGATTATACGAATTCGCCCTATGCCGATCAGGCGCAGCTGGCGATTGCCCGGTTGTACATCGACGCGGGACAGCTCGCCAGCGCGATCCCACCCTTGACGCAAGTCATGAACGGCTCGAAAGATTCGGATTTGAAGCAGATAGCGCGGCTGCGGCTGGCGCGAGTGTTGATCGATCAAAGCAAACCGGATGAGGCGATCGCGACTCTCGCGCAGAACCCACCCGGCGCATTTGCGGCGCTTTACCACGAGGTTCGCGGCGATGCGTTTTATTCGAAGAAGGATCTGAATGCCGCGGCCGCCGAATATAGGACAGCTCTTGCCGCGAGCGATGCGCGCAGCGCCGATTCGGCGTTGCTGGCATTGAAAATTGCCGATCTTGGCGCCACCCCGACTCCCGCCGCGAACCCCGCGGCCGTCGACATTTTGAACAAGGCTAAACCCTGATGCGCTTATTGCTTCCCTTGGGTCTTGCGGCGGTACTCATCGCGGCCGGCTGCAGCAAGGACAAGGACGTCGAACCGCCGGCGGTTCTGGTCGATTTCCCGGCGAAATTGCCGGTGAAGGAACTGTGGAGCGAAAAGGTCGGCGGCGGCAAGCATCAGCTGCGGCTGCGACTTGGCTTGGGTCCGGCCATCGACAAGGGGGTCGTGTTCGCAGCCTCCCACAAGGGCGAAATACTCGCGGTGTCGCTCGACACCGGCAAGGAAGTCTGGCTCAAGAAGGTGAAATTGCAGCTATCGGGCGGACCGGGAGCGGGCGCGGGAATGGTGGTGGTGGGTTCCAGCAAGGGCGATGTGCTTGCGTTGGATGGCGCGACGGGACGCGAGCTGTGGCGCACCAATGTCAACTCCGAGCTGCTGTCCGCCCCGGTGATCAGCGAGACAGTGGTGGTGCTGCGCGCCGTCGACGGGCGTCTGCTCGGGTTGGATGCCAGCGACGGCAAGGTGAAGTGGTCGGCGGAACAGCAGGTGCCGCGCTTGAGTCTGCGCGGCACGGCGACTCCGGTAATTGCCAAGGATGTCGCCATCTGCGGATTCGACAACGGCAAAGTGATGGCGGTGTCGCTAAGCTCGGGCGATACTCTGTGGGATACGACACTGGCCGCGCCGCATGGCCGCACGGAGCTCGATCGATTGGTGGATATCGACTCGGCCGTTCGGGTGGTCGGCGACGACGTATTCGCCACGGGCTTCCAGGGCCGCACGGCGATGCTCGCGCTCGATTCAGGGCAAATCTGGTGGGCGCACGATATGTCGAGCTATCGGGGCTTGGCGGTGGATGCGGATAATGTATTCGTGTCGCAATCCGACGGGATTGTGGTTGCGTTGCGCGGCCGCGACGGCTCCGAGCTGTGGCGCAACGACAAATTGAAGCGGCGCGGCTTGAGCACGCCGGTCATTACCAGCACGGCGGTAGCGGTCGCCGATTATCAGGGCTACTTGCATTGGCTGGACAAATCCACGGGTGAACTCGTGGCTCGGGAGCGTGTGTCGAAGGACCGAGTCACCAACTCGCCGATGGCGGTGGATGACACGGTAGTCGTGCTGACCGACGGGGGCACCTTGGCCGCTTTCCGCGCGACGCCGCGGACGGCCGCAGCACCGCCGGTAGCAGCGCCGCCGCCGAAAACCTAAAGCCGCGTGCTGCCCGTCGTCGCATTGATCGGTCGACCGAATGTAGGCAAATCGACCTTGTTCAATGCGATGACCGGAACGCGAGATGCGTTGGTCGCCGATCTGCCGGGCCTGACCCGCGATCGGCAATACGGTTTTGCCCGGCGCACGGACGTGCCTTGCATCGTCGTCGATACCGGTGGTCTGGTTGAAAACGCCGACGTGATCGAAAGCTTGATGATCGCGCAGACCGAGCGTGCCATAGGGGAGGCCGACCGTCTGATCGTCATCGTGGACGGCCGCGCGGGCGTCACGCCGCAGGACCAATTCGTGGCGCAGCTGGCGCGCCGCAGCGGCAAGCCGGTGTTGCTCGCGGTCAATAAGACCGAGGGCTTCGATCACGATATCGCGGTGGCCGATTTTCACCAGCTGGGGCTGGGCGAACCGCACCCAATCGCGGCCGCACACGATCAAGGAGTGATTTCCTTGCTCGAGGCGACACTCGACGGATTGATCCCGGACCCGCACGACGGCCCCGAGATGTCCGGAATCAAGGTGGCCGTGATCGGCCGACCCAATGTCGGGAAGAGCACCCTGATCAACCGTTTGCTCGGCGAGAACCGCATGGTCGCATATGATCAGCCTGGCACTACGCGCGATGCCGTGCTGGTGCCGTTCGAGCGCGACGGCGAGCGCTATACGTTGATCGACACCGCCGGCGTGCGGCGCCGCGCGCGCGTCGAGGATACTGTCGAGAAATTCAGCGTCATCAAGACTTTGCAGGCGATCGAAACCGCCCATGTGGTCATCGTAGTGATGGACGCGCACGACAATGTCGCCGAGCAAGACGCGAGCCTGTTGGGCACGGTGATCGAACAAGGCCGGGCCCTGGTGCTGGCTATCAACAAATGGGACAACATTCCCACCGAGCAGCGAGATTTGATTCGCCAGCAAATCGAGCAGCGCCTGCACTTCGCCGATTTTGCGCCGCTGCATTTCATCTCGGCGCGCCATGGCAGCGGGGTCGGGGAGCTTTTCTCGTCGGTGCGCAGTGCCTACGCCGCCGCCACCCGCGACATGGGCACGCCGGAATTGACGCGAGTGCTGGAGGCCGCCATTCAAAGCCATCAACCGCCCCTGGTCGGCGGCCGCCGCATTAAGTTGCGTTATGCCCACCAGGGCGGACGCAACCCGCCGGTGATCGTCATTCACGGCAATCAAACCGACCATGTGCCGGATGCCTACCGACGTTACCTGGTCAACGTCTATCGCAAGGCATTCGATTTGGGCGGTACCCCCGTGCGCGTCGCCTTCCGCGGCGACGAGAATCCCTACGCCGGCAAGCGCAATCCCCTGACGCCGCGCCAGGTGCGCAAGCGCAAGAGACTCATTCAACGCAATAAGCGCTAAGCGGACTTTGATAGACTTGCCCCGAGGGATCTGCCGGCTGGCTCGCCAGCAAGGAGATCAGCGGGTCGGATGGCTCGGTGCTCACCCAGCTCTTGGGCGCCGGCACCACGGCGATCTACGGCTTTGTCGCCAGTTTTGTCATATTGACGATCATCGACAAGACCATGGGGCTTCGAGTCAGTGAAGAACAGGAACGCGAAGGTCTGGATATTACATTGCATGGAGAAAGCATCGAGTAATCTCACGCGGCCGATTCGGGAACTTGCCACCTAGGGTAAACTACGGGACATGTCGCCGCTCCTGGAAGTCGCTGCGCTGGGGCTGCGGCGGATGTGGATGATCCCTCGCAACACAATTCATGACATTGGGAGATCGGAACAGAATCAAAATGCGTTGGTCTATGCGTTTCCCGGACCTTAACGTCGGTCAATATCGCAACGGAGGATCTGATGTTTATGAACAACGATTTTTCCGAGCAGCCAAGAATTCACACATCTGGCGTGTTGCCAGTGCGCCATCCAGCGGAACGTCACGACTTGAAGCTGCGCGATCCCGCGCTTCAAGTGATGACCGATTTCACGACCAAGTTTCCGATCACTGTCGCGCCGGAACGGCAAATCGACGAGGCGTTGGCGGATATGATCCGCTTCGGCGTGCGCGCGTTGCTGGTGGCACACGACAATCATGTGGTTGGACTAATCACTTCCTACGACATTGAAGGACCACGGCCTGCGCGGTTTTCGCAGCAATCCGACCTCGCTCGCCGAGAGTACATCCACGTCGGCGATATCATGACGAAGTGGCAGGATTTGCCTACGGTAGATTGGCAAACCGTTCAGGCATCGCGCATTGCCGATCTTGTGGAGATTTTTCAGGGAGTCGGGGTCATGCATTTGCTGGTCGTCGAAGGCGATGACGTCAACGGCAACACGCTGGTACGCGGACTTATCTGCCGCCGGCGAATCGAGCGTCAGCTGGACGGGTCCCTCGACATAGCGTGCGTTTGCGGCGGCGGGCGAGTTGAGTCCAACTAGGCAAAGCGGAGGCTGATCGTGACCGGCAACGAGACCTTATCGGCGTTGTTCCTTCTCGCAGTCACATCGTTCGTGGCGGAGGTCGCAGGCGCGCAGGAGCCCGCCGGTCCCGCGAGCCGGCCACCCGCCGCGAGTTCCCCTGCCGCAAGTCAGGGGGCGACCGAGGCGCGGATTGCGTTTGCCGATCACGGCGGAATTTACAATTGGCAGGCGGTGGACAACCGCACTGTGTTGATTCAGTCGCGGGATCGCAAGTGGTACAAGGCAACACTGTTCAGCCCCTGTTTTGATTTGCCGTTTGCAGAGCGCCTCGGCTTTGAATCCAACCCGGACGGCAGTTTCGATAAATTCAGCTCCATCCGAGTGCGCAGTCAAAACTGTCCCCTGGTGTCGCTGGTGCCGACGGCCGCGCCGGAAAAGAAGGCCAAATCGCACAAGGCGGCCGGCCCATCGATGTCCGCGCCCAGCGCATCGCCCGCGACGAATCCGCAATAACGGAGGGGGAATCCGGCAAGGTTTGCCAGCCTCAGCCGCCGGTGGAGAACTCCGGATACAGCGTCATGCCGCCGTCGACGAAGATGCTCGCGCCGGTAATGTAGTCGCACAGATCGGACGCGAGCACGATGGCCACGCGGCCAATATCCTCCGGCTCCCCGATGCGCTGATACGGGATAAGACGGAGAAGCGAGGCATAGGCGGCCGGCGTATTCCAGGCTGTCGCGTTAATGGGCGTGCGAATGGCGCCGGGACAGATGCTGTTGACGCGGACGCGCAGCGGCGCCACTTCTTGCGCAAGACTCTTCATCATCATCATGATGCCGCCTTTCGAAGCGGCGTAGTTGGCATGCGTGCTCCAGGGAATAACCTCGTGCACCGAGCTGATGCAGATGATCTTGCCCGCGGCCACGGAGACGCTCTTGACTACGCCGCGGCGCTTGAACTCCCTCAAGGCTTCGCGCGCGCACAAGAACTGTCCGGTCAAATTCACGCCGAGCACGAAATTCCACTGAGCCAGAGTCATTTGGTCGAACGGTGCGTCGCGCTGTAGGCCTGCGTTGTTGACCAGAATATCGATGGTGCCGAAGGCCCGCATCATTTGCTGGAACATGGCTTGCACTTCGGCCTCGCTCGACACGTCCGCCTTGATGGCGATTGCGCGTGAGCCGCCGGCGACTATCGTATTCACGACCGCCTGCGCTTCCGTATCTCCAGTTACATAATTCACTGCTACGTCGGCGCCGGCCTGCCCGAGGGCGATGGCGACCGCTTTGCCGATTCCGGAGTTTGCGCCGGTGACCAGGGCCCTTTGTCCCTTCAGCAGCACGGGCAGCGTTTGGGTAGGCAGCCGATCATCGATTGCGTCGCTCATCTAATCCTCCAATCGGTACGTAAATTCGTGATCAAGGTCGCACTTCGAGACCTATTATGCCAGGTAGTCTTCTGATCACCGCCCGCAGTGTTTGACCAGGAGATATCCCAATGAGCAACCCTTATAACAGCGCGACCGAGCGCGCTTCCGTCCTGGGTCCCAGCCTCTATTTCAAGGGCGATCTAACCGCCGATGAGGACCTGCTGATTCAGGGGCGGGTGGAAGGTTCGATCACGCATACGCAGCGCTTGACCGTCGGCGCGCAGGGCACGGTCAAAGCGAACATTCGCGCGCAGCTCATCATCGTGGAAGGCACGGTCGACGGCGATTTACAGGCGGAAAAATCCGTCGTCGTAAAGGAAACAGCGAAGGTCTCCGGCAATATCTTCGCGCCGTCCGTCAGCATCAGCGAAGGGGCCAATTTTAGCGGCAACATCGACATGGGCGGCAAGAAGTCCGCGCAAGCTCAAAGCAAGAATGAATCCACTCTAGCGCGCACGGTCACTGCCGCCGGCAGCGCAACTTAACAATGACCTGGTTCAAAAAATCCAACGATGGAGATGCTCTCATGTTGAATGCCAATTCAAGCGGCCGCACAGCGGCGCCCGAAATCGCCCCGACTCGTGTCGAGCCGCGGACTCCGCAACAGCGTGCAGCCGAATCGCGCGTACCCGAAGTTCGCGCGCCGGAACCTCGTGCGCCGGAGGCCCGCGCACCGGAAGCGAGCCCGCGGACCTCCGTGCTCGGTCCCACATTGCGATTCCGCGGCGAACTGTCGGCGCAAGAGGATCTGATCGTTCAGGGCAGCGTCGAAGGTTCCATTACGCATACGCAGAGCCTCACCGTGGGAACAGACGGCTCCATGAAAGGCGATATTCGTGCGCGAGTCATCGTCATCGACGGCAAAGTCGAGGGCGATTTGTATGCCACAGAATCGGTGAATATTCGCGCGACCGCCAAGGTCAAGGGAAATGTATTCGCGCCGCGCGTCGGGATCGCCGAAGGCGCGTTCTTCCAGGGCCAAATCGAAATGCAACCCTCCGGAGCCGCTGTGCAAGAGCATAGCGCGCGCCTGCGCCACGCGGCCTTGGCGCCGCCGGTGGAGGGAACCGCCGTCGATCGGCTGCTGAGCAGCAACCAGAGCTGAGCTGCCGCTAGGGCAGGAACAGTTCGGGATCGACCCAGGCGCGATTCAAGCTCAGGCCCCAGTGCAAGTGCGGCCCGGTCGCCCGCCCGGTCATGCCGACGGCGCCGATGCGCGTCCCGGCGGAGACGCGTTGCCCCGGCTTCACGTCGACTGCACTCAAGTGGCAGTACATGCTGATGAGGCCGCGCCCGTGGTCGATGAACACCGTATTGCCGTTGAAAAAATACTCGCCCGTGTCGATGACCTCGCCGGCGGCCGGCGCCAGTACCGGAGTGCCGCTCGGCGCCGCGATATCCATGCCGGTATGAGGATTGCGCGACTCCCCGTTGAATACCCGGCGCGAGCCAAACGAGCTGCTGCGCACACCGGGCACCGGTTGCGGCAGGCGCAGCGTTTCCGGCTGCTGCTCGGTCCAATGGTTCAACGCATGATCGATGCGCACTCGCTCGCCCGTTACCCGCGCAACGTCCTCGGCTGAGAGGTTCACCTGCCGTTGCGGAACCTTGAGCGATTGAGTCACATAGTGTTTATCGTTCACTCGGAAAGCGATTTCTTCCGGACCGGCGCCGCTGCGTAAGGTCACCCGCCGGGTGCCCAGCGGCGCCGCGAGCGGGATGCCAATCACCGCGTACCAGGCTGTGCCGTCTTTGACGACCAGCGCGCGGTGTCCGTCGGCATCGACATAGGGAACGGCGTCGCCGACTGTATGCAGCGGGATGATTTTCACGCCGCCAGGCACTGCATCCTCCCGCGGCAGCCCGTAGGCAAGACCGAGCGCCGGAGTGCACAGGAGGATTGCCAAGGAATAGCGGGCGGTTTTGAAGCGCGTCACGTCGAGTTACCTTCCACCTTGGCGCGAAGCCGGCCTCGCGCGAGCCGCGCTTCTATTGGGGTTCCCGCAGGCGCATCCGCGGCGTCGCGCAGAATGTCGCCGCTCATGTTGCTGACGATGGCGTAGCCGCGATCCAGTGTTGCGAGCGGACTCACCGCATTGAGCGTGCGAACCAGCGGCAATAGACGCTCGCGCGCGCGGCGGATTTGTTCATGTGCCGCCGCCAGCAGCCGTGCATGCAAGGCGCCGTGGCGCGCGGCGGTGTCGCGAACGCGAGCGATGGGGCTTGCCTGCCACAGACGGCTTTGGCGGGCGGCAAGGTCCGATCTGCTGTCGGAGAGTATCTGGCGCAGTGCGCGCCCTAAACGCTGTTCGAAATCGTCCAGCCGCTGCATCTGCTGCGCCAATCGCGCGGAAGGGCCCACCAGCGCCGCGCGTCCGGTCAGCCAGCGCAGTCGTTCGCGATGGTCTTCTAGCCGACGGCGCATGCCGCGCTGTAACCGCAGGCCCAGGCGCTGGAAGGATTTGAGCCACTCCTGCGCCTCGGGCACGACGATTTCCGCCGCTGCGGAAGGCGTGGGCGCGCGCACATCGGCGGCAAAATCAGCAATGGTGAAGTCGACCTCGTGGCCGACGCCGCTGATAACGGGGATGGGGGAAGCGACGATGGCGCGGGCAAGCGCTTCGTCATTGAAGGCCCAAAGATCTTCCAAGGAGCCGCCGCCGCGGGCCAAGATCAGCACGTCGCACTCGGCGCGGCGGCCGGCGAGCTTCAAGGCAGCGATAATCTCCGCGGCGGCAGAGGCGCCTTGAACGGGAACAGGGTAGATCAGCACCGCAACCGCGGCAAAACGCCGTGCCAGCACTTGCAGTATGTCGCGCACCGCGGCGCCGGTGGGCGAGGTGATCACACCGATGCGCTTGGGCAATGCCGGCAACGCACGCTTGCGTTCCTGCGCAAACAGCCCTTCGGCCGCAAGCTTTGCGCTCAGTTCTTCGAACTGGCGCTTCAAGGCGCCGAGGCCGGCGTCCTCCATGTGATCGACTATGAGCTGATACTCGCCGCGCGGCTCGTACAGGCCGACCCGGGCGCGCACCAGCACTTTTTGACCATCGCGCGCGGTAAACGTGCACAACATATTCCTCTGACGGAACATCGCGCAGCGCACCTGCGCGGTGGCGTCCTTGAGGGAGAAATACCAGTGCCCGGAGCTGGGCCGGGCAAAATTGGAGATTTCCGCCTCCAGCCACAGGCTGCCAAATCCTCGCTCCAGCAGCACTCGAACCTCGCGATTGAGGCGCGAAACCGTATAAATGTCGCGTTCGGGGCGCGCGGCAGAGGCGGGGCTATCGGTTACGTCCATGGCTAAATCATACTGCGGTTTACCGCGCCGCAAGCGCAAGGTACAATGCGCCGCCTCTTAGACGAACCTGCGTGAACGCGACCCCTATGCGTATTCTTGAAGAGGCACTCACATTCGATGATGTCCTGCTTGTGCCGGCATATTCCGAGGTTCTGCCGCGCGATGTGTCCTTAAGCTCGCAACTGACCCGCGAAATCCGCGTCAATTTACCCATCGTCTCCGCCGCCATGGACACCGTGACCGAGGCGCGCCTCGCGATCACCATTGCCCAAGAGGGCGGCATCGGGATCGTCCATAAGAACATGTCGATCGAGAACCAGGCGCGGCAAGTCGACCGGGTCAAGAAGTTCGAGAGCGGCGTCATCAGCGATCCGATCACCGTCAATCCGGACATGACCATCCGCCAAGTCATCGAACTGACTCGGGCGAAGAACATATCGGGCGTCCCGGTGGTGCTCGGCACGAAGGTGGTGGGCATCGTGACACATCGCGATCTGCGATTCGAGACGAAGCTCGACGCTCCGGTTTCCAGCGTGATGACGCCGAAGGAGCGACTGATCACGGTGCGCGAGAACGCGCCGAAGGACGAGGTGCTGGCGCTGCTGCACAAGCACCGCATCGAGAAGGTGCTGGTGGTGGCCGGTGACCATGACTTGAGAGGCATGATCACGGTCAAGGACTTCCAGAAGGCCACCGAATTTCCGAATGCCTGCAAAGACAGCGTCGGTAGCTTGCGTGTTGGCGCTGCGGTCGGCACGTCGCCGGACACCTTGAACCGAGTCGCCGCCTTGCGCGAAGCCGGCGTCGACGTGATCGTAGTCGATACCTCACACGGCCATTCGCGCGGCGTGTTGGAGATGGTCGCTAAAATCAAGAACAAGTATGCCGACATCCAGGTCATCGGCGGCAATATCGTCACCGCGGAGGCGGCGCTGGACCTCGTCAAGCACGGCGCCGACGCGGTCAAGGTGGGTATTGGACCTGGTTCGATCTGCACCACGCGCGTCGTGGCGGGNNCGGTCATCGGCGACGGCGGCATTCGTTACTCCGGCGATATCGCCAAGGCATTGGCGGCGGGCGCCCACTGTGTGATGATCGGCGGAATGTTCGCCGGCACCGAGGAATCCCCCGGCGACGTCGAGCTGTATCAGGGCGGTTCATTCAAGGCGTATCGCGGCATGGGATCCTTGGGCGCAATGGCGCAGGCGCATGGATCCAGCGACCGTTACTTCCAAGACACGACCACGGAACTCGAAAAGCTCGTGCCGGAAGGCATCGAAGGCCGAGTCGCCTACAAGGGCAGCCTGGTCGCAATATTGCAGCAATTGTCCGGCGGCTTGCGCGCGGCAATGGGCTACACCGGCAGCAGCAGCATCGAAGAGATGCGCACTCGGCCGCAGTTCGTACGAATCACCAGCGCAGGCGTGCGCGAGAGTCATGTGCACGATGTGACCATCACCAAAGAAGCGCCGAATTACCGGATCGGTTGATGCTCGACATACATGCGGACCGAATCCTGATTCTCGATTTCGGCGCGCAGTACACCCAGTTGATCGCGCGCCGCGTGCGCGACATGGGCGTGTATTGCGAGATCTACGCCTGCGACGTCGATCCCGCAGAAATCGAACGATTCGCGCCGAAAGCCATCATCTTGTCCGGCGGCCCCGAGTCGGTTTACGACGCGAAAGGCCAGGAAGCCCCCGAGTGCGTGTTTGCCATGGGAGTGCCGGTGCTCGGCATCTGCTACGGGATGCAAACGATGGCCGCGCAGCTGGGCGGAAAAGTAGAACTATCAAGGCATCGCGAATTCGGCTCCGCGCAGGTCAGGCCGGGCGCGAGTTCGCGATTGCTCGACGGCCTGGAAGACAACCGCGATGCCGACGGGAGGCGAGTGCTCGATGTCTGGATGAGCCATGGCGACCGCGTGGTCGCAGTGCCGCCCGGCTTCACAGTCATCGCCTCGAGCGATAATGCCCCGCTCGCCGCCATGGCCGACGAATCGCGGCGCCTGTACGGACTGCAATTTCATCCTGAAGTGACGCATACCTTGCAGGGCGGCGAGATCCTGCGGCGCTTCGTGCGCGAGATCGCCGGCTGCGCGGCGAATTGGGCCTTCAATAATATTATCGACGACAGCCTCGCGCGAATACGCGCGCAAATCGGTACCGACTGCGTGCTCCTCGGGTTGTCGGGAGGCGTCGATTCCTCCGTGCTCGCCGCGCTGCTGCATCGTGCCATCGGATCTCAACTGATTTGCGTGTTCGTCGATCACGGTCTATTGCGCCTCGGCGAAGGCGATCAAGTGATGGCGACATTTGCGCAGCACATGGGCGTGCGCGTCATTCGAGTGGATGCGCAGCAGCGTTTCTTCTCGGCTCTCGCCGGCGAATCGGACCCGGAGAAGAAGCGCAAAATCATCGGGCGAATGTTCGTCGAGGTGTTCGATGAGGAGGCCTCGAAGATACCGGAGGTCAAGTGGCTGGCTCAGGGCACGATTTATCCGGACGTGATCGAATCAGCCGGCGCCAAAACAGGCAAGGCGCATGTCATCAAGTCCCACCACAACGTGGGCGGCTTGCCGCAGCACATGAAGCTGAAGTTGTTGGAGCCGTTGCGCGAGCTGTTCAAGGACGAAGTGCGAAAGCTGGGAATCGAGTTGGGGTTACCCTCGGACATGGTGCATCGCCATCCGTTTCCGGGTCCGGGACTCGGCGTGCGAATACTGGGTGAAATCAGCCGATCGCATGCCGATCTGTTGCGGCGCGCGGACGCCATATTCATCGAGGAACTGCGCCGGAACGAGCTTTACGACAAGGTGAGCCAAGCGTTCGCCGTGTTTCTACCGGTGCGCTCGGTCGGTGTGATGGGCGACGGGCGGCGCTATGACTATGTGATTGCCTTGCGGGCGGTGGAAACCATTGATTTCATGACCGCGCGATGGGCGGGCCTGCCGTACGAGCTTCTCGATCGGGTCGCGCTTCGCATCATCAACGAAGTGGCGGGAATTTCACGCGTGGTCTACGACATCTCGGGCAAGCCGCCGGCGACGATAGAGTGGGAGTAGCCTAAGACCTATTAAGTATCTGATCTGTAAGAATTAAATAAGATACCCACGAGATTCCCATCACAGAAAAATCAGAGAGTTAGAGCTAGCTTATTCCCATAAACATACCCACGGCGAGCATGTAGCTCGCCGTTCCCATGGGTATCTTTTTTGGGAAGTCATGAAGAAAAAAGCTTACTTGGCGTCTGAGCATTATCGAGAGAGAAATTACGAACTCGATCAATGCATCGTGAAATTTGGCACACATGCCGCGACTCTTTATCGCAGACCGGAGTCCAAGAGAAGCAGCTGGTTTTTTCGAATCTTTATACGAGAAGAAAAGCGACATTACAGACAGTCACTTCGTACTACGGACCTGAAACAGGCTAAATCTCTGGTCACAGACAGGGTTATAGAGATTTTAGGAAAGGTCCACAGCGGGCAGCGCCTGTTAGATGTCTCTTTGAATGATCTACATCGTCAATACCAAATTCACATGGACCATCAGGTTGAGAACGGCCAGATATCGCCAAATACTTGGAAGAGCCACCGGTATCGACTTCGATTGGGGCTCGAATTTCTGAAAGGCCTCGAAAAGCGCTACCCCAATGCCTTGAATACGAGACTCAGTGCGTTGGATGGCGAATTGTTCAACGGATACTTCGATTGGCGATTATCCGTCACAAAGGGTAAAGGTCGCACGATTCGAAGCGACGTCGTGCGAGACGAGCTGCTTACAATTCGCAAGATGTTCCAATACGCGAAGAAGGAGAAACTTTGCGGCGAAAAAGCAATTCCTAGCTGGGACTTCATTGTCGAAACAGAAGCTCCTAGAAGAAAGCGCCTCGGCCCCGATGACAACAGAAACTTCAAACAATGCCTCGCTCAGTGGGCGATGCTGGACGACCGTATTGCGGGGAAGGAGAAAGCGACATACCACCGCATGCTGACCTTGTGTGTCATTAGACTCGTTGAGGCGACCGGGATGCGCAGTGGAGAAGTCTTCGGTTTGAAGAACTCCTGCTTGAAGAGGAGAGGCGACGATTACATCGTCTCGATTCAAGCAAAAACGTCCAAGGTAAGGCGGAGTAGAGACATTACGGTTCTTGCAGATTCCTTCGGCGACTGGTTTTATCGATGGCAACGACACAAAGACAAGGATGCGTATGTCTTCAGTCCCTTCGATAGCGGAAAAACAAGCTGTCGCGACACTTTCTATCACCAGTACAAAAGCTTTCGACAGGAGCTGAAGAAGGTCAACCTCGATTGGTACGACCTATACCATTGTCGCCATGTTTGGGTTACGCACCGAATCCATGCAGGCGAACAGCTGTACAAGATTGCTCAGGCAGCTGGTACGTCAACGAAAGAAATTGAATCTACGTATTCGCACGTGCTCACCGAAGTAACGACGAAGGAATTCAACAAGAAAAAGGTCATACCGCGTCCCGATGGTAGCCATGAAGTCATTTTGCTCGATAGCATTGTTGCACCCCTCGAAATGGCGGATGAGATAAAGGGAACCAAGAACGCTCGAAGCAATAAGTAGGGGTGCTGGATTCTAGGTACAGACCATCAAAGAGGGTGCTGATAGGTTAGCCACCTCATAGGAACATTCTTAGACCCAGAAACAAACATGGACCATTGACTGTGAACAGCAATCTTTATCAGGGTGGTGTGGTTTCTAGTAGCAAGGCTTCTCATTCTCATGAGGGGGCGTATCAGAAATTCTGTG
>PKXS01000054.1 GCA_003132425.1 Gammaproteobacteria bacterium
CGCACACCGCATCTTTGGTTGCTAGTCCGCGCCAGAATAAACTGCTCGCGGCGATCCAATGGCAAAAATTTCACCAAGCACTTAGACCGGTCTTCATGCCGCTCGGCCACGTCGTCTTCGAGCCGAATGTGCAGCGCAAACGTGTGTACTTCCCCACGACATCGATCATTTCGTTCTCGTACATGCTGACGGGCGGCGGAATGATGCCAAGCCGGGAGATCGTTCAGAGTAGGGGTGGGCCTGCCGCCTCACGAGCCGGTTACTCCAAGTAGAGTTCATGCAAGATGTTGCAACGCGGCACCTCTTGCTTCGATATGCGCAGGCGCTGATCACACAGATAGCGCAGACGGCCGTCTGCAATCGACACCACTCTATTGCACAGCGAATTTGTCGCCGGTTGCTATGGGCTTAGATCGCTGTGGTGCGCAAATATTCGATCACGCAGTTGCGGGCGCGAGATAGTACTCGTGATGCAGTCCGCCAAGGACCGACTTGGCGCGGACGGCGTAGGATTCCTCGCGGCGGTGACGGGAATGGGATGTTCCAAAGTCGAAAATAACTGGTGGTGGATCCGGAACAGCTGGGCCCAGCGCCATGTGCGGACGTGCGGAATTGTAGTGATCAGTCCAAGATTTCAGAATGGACCGTAAATGCGGCTCGGAAATGCGGATCAGCCAATCCAGGCACTCGCGCCGAATCGAGCCGATGACTCTTTCGCAGATCGCCTTGGCTTTCGGACAACGCGGCGGTCACGACGACCATAAAATCACAGGCAATGATTCCCTGGGCGTGCAGACGCAGGAATGTCGACCACCGTAGCTCGCCTCTCGGCCGGCCTGGTGATCGACGGGGACCTGGTGATCGACGGGGAGGATATTTCCGCACCGTCCGTGGCGAGATCTGAATTCCGAGCTTCAGAAGAAGCTCATTGGCGATGCGTTCCTCGCCCGATGTGGGATTCTCCTCTCCCATGCGGCGGATCAGGGCCTGTATCTGCTGGGGAATCGCGAGCCGGCCGGCCCGGGACTTCAGCCCCACAATAACTGCCAACCCGCTCGGTGCCAGCGGGTCAACGTCTCAGGCCGGACCACAACGAGCGCGTCGCGCCAGTTGAAGAATCGTGTAAGAAGCGCCAGAGCGATTCGCGTGACCGGATCAACTCGCCGCGCATTCATACCGCGCTCAATATAAAGTGCGAGCTCTCGACGCAGAAAGAGGTTCTCCGCTTTGATCGAACGGCTCGACCGAAATACGAGGCCGCACAAGCAAAGCATCGCGGTGAATTATCGAATCAGAATTTTTGCAAACCTTAGCATCGCGCGATCATGTCACACTGCTGACTCGCGAGTCTCGCGATTGACTGATCGGCGTCCGCGCCGAATAATTGCGGAGCACAGGCGTTCTCGACGGAATCGCTGGCGCGTCGGTAGTCGGTTAGCCCTGGCTGCCCGCTGCATCGACCGTCGAATGCCGATTGAGCCGGGCTCGCAAAGATTGGAGGGAATTGAGCTATGGCTATCGACTATGAGACCGACGGTCACGTGGCGCGGATTACGATCAACCGGCCCGAAGCGATGAATTCCATTGATCGCGCCCATAACACGGCCCTAGAAGAGGCGTGGCGTCGGATGCACGAGGATCCGCAAATCCGCGTCGGCGTCTTGACCGGAATCGGCGCCAAAGCGTTCTGCGCCGGCGCGGACCTTAAGGATCTGATTCCATCGCACCACAGCGCAGTGCGTGCCGGTGCGCGCGCGCCTTGGTCGATGGGCGGAATCACGTATGAGCCGCACTTTGGCAAGCCATTGGTCGCGGCGATCAACGGCCATGCACTTGCGGGTGGTCTAGAGTTGGCTCTTGCTTGCGACATTCGCATTTGTGCACCCAACGCGACTTTCGGACTCCCTGAGACGAAATGGGCGCTCATCCCCGGCGCCGGCGGTACGCAACGATTGCCGCGCGCGGTGCCGCTCGGGTGGGCGATGGAGATGATTCTCACGGGCGAACCGGTCGACGCTGAGACGGCGCTGCGCATCGGCTTGGTCAATCGCGTGCTGCCGCTCGATCGATTGCTTGACGGCGCCATGCGGCTCGCCGCGACGATTGCGAGTCGCGGCCCGCTCGCCGTCACTGCCGCGCGGCGCGCGATTCTCGAAGGTCTGACGCTTGGCCTCAGCGCCGGACTGATGAACGAGCGCGATATTTTCTTCCAAATCATGAAGACAGATGACGCACTGGAAGGCCCGACCGCGTTCAGCGAGAAGCGTGATCCTCGGTACCAAGGCCGCTGAGGCAGAGGGTGCGTTTCGCTGGGAACCGAGAGGGTGCATTGCGCGCGTGTTAGTGACAAATTTCATCGAACCGTTACATGATCGTGGGAGTTCTAGTGGCTGATGCGACCGTCGAGAACATGGCGCGGGATATCGCCGAGGCTCATCGGGCGCGCGCGCGATTTGTCCCGATGACGGCCGATCGAATCGGCGATCTGGATTTCGCCTACGCCGTTCAGGATCGCCTGGTGTCGCATTGGCGGAACGCCGGCGAAGGGGAGATCATTGGATGGAAGGTCGGTTTGACCAGCGCGCGGATGCAAGCCATGACCGGTATATCCCAACCCGCCGCGGGCGCCATTCTTGCGCGGCGCGAACACGCATCTGGGGCGGTGCTTCGCAAATCCGACTTTATCCACCTGGGGCTGGAGGCGGAAATTGCCGTCCGCGTCGGCGAGCCGTTTCCCGAGGATAAGGAGATTGAACCGGCGGAAGCGTTCAATCGTCTCGAGAGCGTCAGCGCCGCATTCGAGATCGTCGACGATCGCAACGCGGATTATGTGCGGCTCGATGCCGCGTCCCTCATTGCCGATAACAGCTGGAATCTGGGCGTAGTGCTTGGACGGCCTACCCTAACCAGAGGTCTCGGCGGTCTGGCGGGGCGCCGCGGCGTGCTCACCGTCAACGGTGAGCTTCGGGATCAGGGCATGAGCGAGGACGCCGGCGGCGATCCGCTGAAGATCGTTGCCTGGCTGGCGGCGCATCTAGTCCGGCGCGGTCAGCCGCTTCAGCCGGGACAGTGGATCATGACCGGTAGCATCATCACGACGAAATTCCCCGCAACGGGCGATCGATACCACTTCGCGGTGGGCGGACTGGAGCCGGTCGAGGCCCGAATAACCTAGAGAGTGAACAATAGTCTCGCCGGCCAGGCACCGCAGCGCGTGAGCTCCTGGATCTCTTCGCGCGCCAGAGCGATCACGGTTTTAGTCGCACGTGACGCCACGCCGTCGGATGGCAGCCCGAGGACGAGCTGGCGCGTGACTTTCGGCTGGATCAGCGGTGCGAATTTCAGGCGGCGTGCTTCGCGCTCGCGGCTAATCGCGGATAGCGGCAATACCGTGTAACCCAGGCCCTTCTCCACCAGATCGTTGAGCACTCGAAAGGAATCTGCTTCGAATCGCACGGCGAGTTTCACCTTGGCCTTGGCGGCGGCGCCTTCGACGATGAGCCTCAATCCGTTTGGGCGGCTGGGCAGTACCAGTGGCAGCGCCGAGAGTGCCGCCACGGTGACCGGTACACCGCGCCTGAGATCGCTGTGGGGCGGTCCAACGAGCACGAGTTCGTCCAACAGCAGCGGCTCGGTCTTGAGATGAAAATCGGCGTCCGATCCATACATGATGGCCACGTCGATTTCGCCGCGCTGTAACCATTCGATCAAATGTACCGAATACGCCTCCACGATGCGCAAGGAAATGCCGGGAAACTTGGCCGCAACTTGGCATGCCAGCTGGCCCGCGAGTACGTAGCTTGCAGTCGGAACGATACCGAAGGCCACACGGCCGCGGGCCGCACCCGACAATGTGCGCACATCCTCGAATGCCTGGTCGAGCTGCCGTACCACACCGGACAAGCGCTTCAGCATCTCCTCTCCCGCTTCGGTGAGTTGCAATCCGCGACGGTGCCGGGCGAGCAGCGGCACACCGACTTCCTCCTGCAGCAGCCTCATTTGCCGGCTAAGCGCAGGCTGTGCGATGCGGATGCGATCGGAGACTTTGCTGAGCGAGCCTAACTCGGCGATCAACACGAAGGTTTTCAGCTGCTGCAAGTTCATGGCGGCCGGCCCTTTGGAGTGAGTTTCATATATCGCTAATGGGCATAATAGATAGATTCACATTATCAATCTTTTATAGGATAGAGTTTCACCGAATCTATGCCGATTCAACCGCTTGACGATTTGCCTATGCCTACTATGACAAGCGATTCTGCGTGGCCGAAGGAGATCTATCGCGTGCTCAAGCAGGCGCGCATTCGTCAGGCCAGTTATGTACCCGACGCAGGGCACGCGCAGCTGATCGATCTCCTTCATGCCGACCCCGAGATTCAAACGACGGTATTGACCACTGAAGAAGAAGGCGTGGCGGTCGCTGCCGGCGCCTGGCTCGGCGGAGAACGTGCGGTGCTGTTGCTGCAATCGAGCGGCGTAGGAAACTGTATCAATATGCTTTCGCTCATATCGATCTGTCGCTTTCCGCTGCTCATGCTGGTAACGATGCGAGGCGAATGGGCGGAGTTCAATCCTTGGCAGGTGCCGATGGGGAGCGCCACTGCGAGTGCCCTCGATCTGATGGGAGTGAAGACCATTCGCGTCGATACATCCGAGGAAGTCCCCGACGCCGTATCCGCAGCCGCGGCGATGGTGTTCGATACGGATCAGGCGATGGCGGTTGTGCTGTCACAGCGACTGATCGGCCGCAAGCAATGGGACGCGCGATGAGCGTCGCGGACAAGTCGCAGCGCCTCAATCGCCGCGATGCGGTGCGCGAATTGCTGCGAGATCGCGGCGAGTCGCTGGTGGTGACAGGTTTGGGCTCCCCCACCTACGATGTATTTGCGGCCGGCGATTATGACAACAACATGTATCTGTGGGGTGCCATGGGCGGCGCGGCTTTGGTCGGGCTCGGCCTTGCGCTGGCGCAGCCGCGGCGTCCGGTTGTTGTCATCACCGGAGATGGGGAACAGCTCATGGGTTTGGGCGGTCTTGCGACCATTTCCGTCAAGAAACCGCGCAACTTCACGCTCGTGGTACTGGATAATGGTCGATTCGGCGAGACCGGCGGACAGAAAAGCCACACTGCATTGGGTGTGGATCTGCACCGCGTAGCCGCCGCGATGGGTTTCGCTTCGGCCGTGGAATTGCGCGAGATTTCCGAGATCGCCGATTATCGAATGGAGCTGAAAAAGCTAACCGGAGGCCCACGCTACGTGTCGCTGCGCATCGCGCCCGACACTCCGCCGCGCGCATTGCCGGCTCGCGACGGCGTTTTCCTGAAGAATCGATTTCGCGCCTGTCTGGGATTTCAAGTCGAGTAACGGTACGCCCTTGCGATGACTGATCTACCTCAATACCTGAACACCGTCGGGGGCAAGCGAGCCGAAGCCGCAGGAGGAGGCACTCTTGAGTCGTACGACCCGTATACGGGCCGGCCCTGGGCGAGAATTCCACGCTGCGGCGCGGCCGACGTTGACGCCGCAGTCGCTGCTGCACGTCAAGCGTTCGACGGTCCAAAATGGCGCGGCCTCACGCCGACCGCACGCGGCAAGCTGCTGATACGCCTCGCCGATCTCATATCCGTCGAGGCCGAGCGTCTGGCCGCAATCGAAGTGCAGGACAACGGCAAGCTGATTGCTGAGATGCTCGCGCAGCTGCGCTACATCCCGGAGTGGTTCCGCTACTTTGCGGGGCTCGCCGATAAAATCGAGGGCCGGGTGCTGCCGATCGACAAGGCCGGCATGCACGCGCATACGCACCGTGAGCCTCTCGGCGTCGTTGCCTGTATCACGCCGTGGAATTCTCCGCTGCTTCTTTTGACCTGGAAGCTGGCGCCGGCGTTGGCGGCCGGAAACACCGTCGTAGTCAAGCCGTCAGAGCATGCGTCCGCTTCGACTCTCGCTTTCGTTGAGCTATTCGAACGAGCGGGTTTCCCTCACGGGGTGGTCAACAGTGTCACCGGATTGCCCTTGGACGTCGGTGTTCCCTTGGTGCAACACGCCGGCGTCGATAAGATTGCATTCACCGGTGGCGATTCCGCCGGGGTCGCCGTATACCATGCCGCCGCGGATGGCCTAAAGCATCTGAGCTTGGAACTCGGGGGTAAATCACCCAACATCATCTTTGCCGATGCCACACTTCCTAATGCCGTCAACGGCGCGATTTCGGGGATCTTTGCCGCCAGCGGCCAGACCTGTATCGCGGGCTCCCGGCTTCTAGTGCAGCGCACTGTGCATGATGAAGTGGTCGAGCGACTCGTGCAACTTGCAAAAACCGCCCGCATCGGCGATCCGAAGCTTGCCGAGACTCAGGTCGGGCCGGTGACCACGCGCCAGCAGCGACAGCACATACTGGATTATATGACGCTCGCGCGCGAGGCCGGCGCCGAATGCGTCCTGGGCGGCGGCACGCCAAGCGACGCTCGGCTCGGCGGTGGGTGGTTCGTGGAACCGACGGTCTTTACGCGCGTGAGCAATTCGATGCGTATTGCGCGCGAGGAAGTGTTCGGCCCGGTGCTCGCAGTCATACCCTTTGACGATGAGGAACAGGCGCTCGCGATCGCGAACGATAGCCCTTACGGCCTGGCCGCCGGCGTCTGGACCACGGACATGGGCCGCGCGTTGCGCATGTCGGAGCGCCTGAACGCCGGCACCGTATGGATAAATTGCTACCGGGCAATCAGCTTCATGGCGCCGTTCGGCGGCTATAAGCGAAGCGGTCTCGGCCGCGAGAACGGGCGTGAGGCGATCGACGCGTATCTGCAGACCAAGACCGTTTGGATCGATATCTCCGGCCAAGTCTCGAACCCCTTCATCATCCGCTAGTCATCCGAGGAGCTCCCATCAAACAGTTCGCCAATCTAATTGCCGGAGAATGGGCTAACCGTGGAGCGGCGGGGCGGGACGTGAACCCCTCCGATACCAATGACATCGTCGGCGAATACGCCGGCGCTACGGTTGCCGATGTGGCGCAGGCGCTGGCCGCCGCGCGCAGTGCATTCCCAGCCTGGTCGCATGCGACTGCGCAAGTGCGTGCGGACGTGCTGGGCAACGCGGGCGCCGAGTTACTGGCCCGACGCGAAGAAATCGGCGAACTGCTTGCGCGCGAAGAGGGCAAGACCCGCGCCGAAGCTATCGGCGAAGTCGCACGCGCCGGTCAGATCGTGCAGTTCTTTGCCGGCGAGGCGGTGCGCTTGGCCGGCGAGAAACTTCCGCCGGTGCGCGCGGGTGTGGACATCGACGTCAACCGCGAGCCGGTGGGTGTGATCGGAATCATCACTCCCTGGAACTTTCCAATTGCAATTGCCGCCTGGAAAATTGCACCGGCGCT
Organism: Gammaproteobacteria bacterium; assembly: GCA_003132425.1. GTDB lineage: Bacteria > Pseudomonadota > Gammaproteobacteria > Steroidobacterales > Steroidobacteraceae > Bog-1198. The sequence continues at coordinate 7,372 of PKXS01000054.1, forward strand.
CGCGTTCGGCAACACCGTAGTGTTCAAGCCCGCTGAGCTCACCCCTGCCACGGCCTGGGCGCTCGTCGATATCCTGCACCGGGCAGGTGTTCCGGCGGGCGCTCTCAATCTCTTGATGGGTAAAGGTTCCGTTCTCGGCCCGGCGATCGTCGGCGGCGTCGATGCGCTGAGCTTCACGGGCTCGGTCGCCACCGGCCGTGACATCGCAACCCGCGCCATTGCGCGCATGGTAAAGCTGCAGCTGGAGATGGGCGGCAAAAACCCGCTGATCGTGCTGGACGATGCGCAACTCGATACTGCGGTCGATTGCGCGGTGAAGGGCGCCTTCTTCCAGACCGGTCAGCGCTGTACGGCCTCAAGCCGCCTGATCGTCGCCGACGACATCCACGACCGTTTCGTCGGCGCAATGCAAGCACAAATGGGGAAGCTGCACATCGATCATGCTCTGAAGCCGGGCACTGACATAGGTCCGGCCGTCGACCAACGGCAGCTCGACACCGATCTTCGCTATCTCGACATCGGTCGGCGCGAAGGNNACGCCTCACTGGCGGTGAATTGCTCGAGCGCGGCACGCCCGGATTTTATCTGTCGCCCGCCTTGTTCACCGGCACGCACAATCGGATGCAGATCAATCGCGAAGAGATCTTCGGCCCGGTCGCCTCGGTGATCCGTGTAAAAGACTACGAGGAGGCTCTTGCCGTCGCCAACGACACCGATTTCGGGCTGACGGCAGGCATCTGCACGACATCGCTCAAGTATGCCCGGCACTTTCAGGCGAACTCGCAGGCCGGATTGGTCATGATCAATCTGCCGACCGCCGGGCTGGACTACCACGTGCCCTTCGGCGGACGCAAAGCGTCCAGCTACGGTCCGCGCGAGCAAGGCCGATATGCGGCCGAGTTCTATACCACGGTCAAAACGACCTACATCAGTTCCTGATCGACACACCAACGATGAGCGAGTCAGCAATGCAACAGATCGGCTTTATCGGATTGGGGCGAATGGGCAATCCCATGGCCTCGAATCTGTGCAAAAAGGGGTTCGAGCTGCTGGTATACGACGTCAATCCGCGGGCCATCGCCGCGTTCGGGCAACTCAACGCCGAGCCGGCAACATCGATCGCCGACATCGCGCGCGCCTGCGATATCGTCATTACGATGCTGCCCAGTTCGGCGCAGGTGGAGGCGGTGGTCCTCGGTGCGCAGGGGCTGTTGGCGCACGGGCGTGCCGGTCAGCTCATTCTGGACATGAGCACGATTGATCCCAACACCACCGACCTGCTCGCTGAGCGTGCGTCCCCGAAGGGCATATCCGTAGTGGACGCACCCGTCGGCCGCCTCGCGAGCCATGCTGATCGCGGCGAATCGCTGTTTATGGTCGGCGCCTCCGCCGAGGATTTCGAGCGCGTGCTGCCCCTGCTGCGGGCAATGGGGACGACGATTCATCATTGCGGCAAGGTTGGCGCCGGCATGCGCACGAAACTCGTCAACAACTATCTGGCAATCGTGTCCTGCCAACTCAATGCGGAGGCACTGGCGCTGGCACAACGCTTCGGCCTCGATCTTGAGAAGACACTCGAAGTGATCGACGGCACGACCGCCTTCAACGGCCAACTGCGCATGAACTGGCCGACAAAAGTTCTTAAGGGTGACATCTCGGCCGGCTTCACCATCGATCTCGCGCACAAAGATCTCTCGCTAATTCTGGATGCGGCGAATAAGGCGAAAGTGCCGATGCCGGTGGCGGCGGCGGCACGCGAGATGTTCTCGGCGGCACGTGCGGGACGTTACGCCCAATCGGATTTTTCGGCGATGATCGACGTACTATGTGATCTTGCGGCAATCGAAAAACCGCGCCTTGCAGCGTCCGGGATTCAAACACCCACGGCGAGGGAATAACCGAGTGGGTGTTACGGCGGAACTATCCAAATTCAGCGCGGAGCTCACGAACGACAAGGTTCCGACGGAGGTGGTTGGTCGGGCGCGCCTGCTCGTTCTGGACTTGATCGGCAATATCATTCGCGGCCATGAGACGGAGAGTACGCCGGCACTNNAGCCGCGTTTTTGGCGATCCGCACACTTACGCGCCCGGGGGCGCCGTACTTCTCCAAGGGGTGCTTGCGCACTCACTCGACTTCGACGATACCCACGCGGCAGGTACCCTGCATCCAGGCGCTCCTGTAATTCCAGCGGCGCTCGCGGCAGCCGAGATGACGAATGCCTCCGGCGCAACGACGCTGGCGGCAATTATCGTCGGATACGAGGTCATTTGCCGCGTTGCGCTGGCACTCCCGGCAGGTGAACACTATGAGCGAGGCTTCCACCCAACCGCAACCTGCGGCGCGTTTGGGGCCGCCGCTGCCGCTGCCCGCGTTTTTGGGCTTGACGCCGCAGCCGTAGCGTCGGCGCTGGGTATCGCACTGAGCCAGACCGCAGGCAGCCTGCAGTTTCTGCAAAACGGCGCTTGGACCAAGAGATTTCAGGTGGGCTGGTCGGCGATGGCCGGGCTCGTTGCAGCGACATTGGCGAGCAAAGGATTCAAGGGCGCCGGCGAGGCCATTGAAGGCAAACATGGCTTTCTGAGATCGTATGCGCCGGCGCCCTCGCCGCAGCGAGTGACGCAAGATCTGGGCACCGTGTACGAGTTGATGGCGACCGGAGTGAAGCCTTACCCATCCTGCCGCTACGGTCACGCCGGCGTAGACGCGGCTCTGGCCATTCGCGCCGAGCACAATCTTCAGGCGCACGAAATATCAAAAGTGGTCTACGGTTTGTCGAACGCCGGCATGCTGTTGGTCGGTGCCCCGGCGCATCAGAAGGCGAACCCGCGGAACATTGTCGACGGCCAGTTCAGCGCGCCGTTCGTACTATCGGCTGCACTGGCTACCGGCGTCATGAGGCTGGACAGCTACGAACTCTTGCACGACCTTCAGATTCGAACTCTGATGTCCAAAGTACGTTGTGAGCACGATTCCGAGATCGAAGCCGAGTTTCCCATTAATATGTCGGGAAAGCTTACCGTACACGCGCGCGGTCAAATTTTCGTCAAGAAGATTATTGTGCCGAGAGGCGAGCCGAGCAACTTTCTGTCAGGCGATGAAATGCTGGCAAAATTTGCGACCCTAGCGCAGCCGTCGTTGGGCTCGGTGCAGACGGCGGAGCTGGCTGCCGCGATCCTCGATATTGATCGGCTCGAAAGGGTGTCCAAATTGTTCGATCTCGGTACGAGATACACTTGATAAGGCGTCCGCAATACGGCGATCCTCAAGTCGTGGCGCACCTACGATGAGATATCAGGCATTCATCGGTAAAAGCGAGCGGCGAGCGGATACTGTCTGGCCGCAGATGGTACGCGCTCTTGCCGCAACGCTGAACGTGCCGTCACCGATCGGCGAGGACTTGCCGCCGCTCTGGCATTGGATGCTGTTTCAGGAATGGGCGTCTGCGGGGGCGCTGGGTGCCGATGGGCATCCGCAGCGCTGCGGATTTCTGCCGCTCGAGCCGACACTGCGGCGGCGCATGTGGGCGGGAGGACGATTGAAATTTTATCAGCCGCTGCACATTGGCGAACAGGTAACCCGCGACAGCACTATTACGGGCATTGAAGAAAAGAACGGGTCGACCGGCCGCTTATTATTCGTCAATGTACGGCACACCATCGGCAATAGCGGCGGCGTGGCGCTCATCGAGGAGCAGGATCTCGTGTATCTGGGTGCGGCGGGAGCCGGCTCTGCGGCGAGTCCGGCCGTTGCGCCCGTAGCCGGCGGCCTCAGCATCGACGTTGCCGTTGATACCATACTGCTGTTTCGCTATTCCGCCGTGACCGGCAATAGCCATCGCATTCACTACGATCAGGACTACGTGAACGAGGAAGGCTACGCGAGCCTGGTGGTGCAGGGTCCTTTGCAAGCGACACTGCTGGCCGGCTTCGCGCTACGACAGGGAGCGACCCGCACTCTGGCGGAATTCTCGTTCCGCGGCCGGCGCCCGGCGCTTCTGCACCGCTGTCCGTTGACTTTGGAGGCTTGGCCGGAAGCAGATCAGCTGCACTTGCGCGCCATCGATCGGAACCGCGTCGTCTGCACCACGGCCGAGGCGAGGTTCAACGCGTGAGCTCGCGTTCGCTGTTGTTCGTGCCGGGCGATAGCGATGCGTGCGCACAGCTTTGGGTCCCGCATCAATGCGCTGAGCACGCCCGATTCGCAGCTCGATCTGCCGGCGATTGTCGGCGCCAGGCCGTAGGGGCTCACGGTGCCGAAGCTGGATCATCCGTCGGAACTTGTCGCGAGCTGGGGTGCAGAAGATCTGGGTGTTGCACTGTGAGGTCGGCGGTCACACGACGTCGACGGCGAGTGGAACTCTGCACTGTGCAGCGCGTTGCATGTCTGCGCTCGTACGCGACGGGGTTCACCGGAAAACTTGCGATTCATCCCGATCAGGTCGGCGTGATCAATAGCGCATTTCAGCCCTCGGCTGCGGAGCCGGACCATGCACGGCGCGTCATTGCGGCTTTTGAGGCGGCTGCTGAATTCGGGGCGCTATCGATGGACGGCACGATGATCGACAGCGTGCAACGGCACGCGGCTCGGCGCCTGCTCGGCGGCCAAAGGAGCGTTAGAGCGGAGGTGACGCCATGAATACTCCAGAAGATTACGTGGATATTCGCGAAGGTGTGCGAAGTCTGTGTGCAGAGTTTCCGGACGAATATTTCCGAAGGATCGACGCCGAGCGCGGCTACCCAGAGGACTTTGTGAATGCCTTGACAAAAGCCGGCTGGCTGGCGGCACTCATTCCCCAGGAGTTCGGCGGCTCGGGCCTAAGCTTGGCGCAAGCCTCCGTCATTATGGAGGAGATCAACCACGCGGGCGGCAACTCGGGAGCCTGCCACGGGCAGATGTATGTGATGAACGTGTTGGTACGGCACGGCTCCGAGGAGCAGAAGCGCGAATTTTTGCCGCAGATTGCCGCGGGCAAATTGCGCTTGCAGTCGATGGGTGTGACCGAGCCTACGACCGGCACCGATACCACCAAGCTCAGGACGACGGCGGTGCGCAAAGGGGATCGTTACGTGATTAACGGGCAGAAGGTGTGGATCTCGCGGGTGCAGCACTCCGACCTGATGCTATTGCTGGCGCGCACCACGCCGATCGGAGAACTACAGCATAAGTCCGAGGGCATCTCCGTTTTCATCGTCAATCTGCACGAGGCGCTGGGCAGAGGTTTGACGCTGCGGCCGATCCCCAACATGGTCAATCATGAAACTAACGAGTTGTTCTTCGACAACTTGGAGATTCCGGCGGAGAACTTGGTGGGCACGGAAGGCTCGGGATTCAAATACATCCTCGATGGCCTAAATGCCGAGCGCGCTCTGATCGCCGCAGAGTGTATCGGCGATGGATATTGGTTCGTAGACAAGGCAACGAGGTATGCGAACGAGCGCGTCGTATTCGATCGCGCCATCGGCAAGAATCAGGGCGTGCAATTCCCCATCGCACGCGCCTACGTCAATATCGAGGCCGCCAGCCTCATGCGGTTTCGGGCCTGCGCTCTCATCGATGCCCGTCGGCCCTGCGGCGCCGAGGCCAACATGGCCAAGCTTCTGGCGGCCGACGCCTCCTGGGAGGCGGCCAATGTCTGTCTGCAAACGCATGGCGGTTATGGATTCGCCTGCGAATACGACATCGAGCGTAAGTTCCGCGAAACGCGCCTTTACCAGGTGGCGCCGATTTCTACCAATTTGATTCTCTCCTACATTGCGGAGCACGTGCTCGGCCTTCCGAGATCGTTCTGAGTACCCCGCTGAAGGGATTGCTGGTCCTATCGCTGGAGCAGGCGGTCGCCGCACCCTACTGCTCCTCTCGTCTGGCCGACGCCGGGGCTCGCGTAATAAAAGTAGAGCGTGCCGAGGGTGATTTCGCACGGTACTACGATCGATCCGTCGGTCAACTGTCCAGCTACTTCGTCTGGCTCAATCGCGGCAAGCAAAGCCTCGTCGCCGATATCAAGCGCGCCGGCGACGCCGCGCTGCTGCGTGCGATTCTTGAGCACGCCGACGTCTTCATTCAGAACCTGGCGCCCGGAGCAGCGGCACGCGCCGGCTTCGACTCCGAGGAACTGCGTGCTCGTTACCCTCGGCTGGTGACCGTCGACATTTCCGGCTATGGAGAGAACGCCGCCTATGCGGACATGAAGGCCTACGACCTGCTGGTGCAGGCGGAGAGCGGCTTGACGATGGTGACGGGTCACCCGGCGGGTCCCGGTCGCGTCGGCGTTTCGGTTTGCGATATTGCATGCGGAATGTCGGCGCACGCCGCCGTGTTGGAAGCACTGATCGATCGCGGCATCACGGGGCGCGGTCTGGGGCTCAAAATAAGCTTGTTCGATGCGATTGCCGATTGGATGAACGTGCCGCTGCTGCAATTCGAGGGAGGCGGGCATGCGCCCGAGCGCATGGGCCTCTCGCATCCGACGATTTGTCCATACGGCGCATTCACAGCCGCGGATGGCGCGCAGGTGGTCATCGCCATCCAGAACGAACGCGAGTGGACAAACTTCTGCACGTACTTTCTGCAAGAACCGGATCTACCGTCGCGCCATGGATTCGACTCGAACGTGGCGCGTGTGTCGAATCGCCCCGCGGTAGAGGAGCGCATCGCTGCCGCTTTTGCGCGACTGGCTCGTCACGAAGTAACGGCCAGGTTGCGTGCGGCCAACACGGCATTTGGCTTCGTCAACGACATCCCAGCCCTCGCGCGGCACCCCGCACTGAGGCGTACGCTCGTCGACACTCCGTCCGGTCCCGCACGTCTAGTGGCCCCACCGGTAATAGCGAATGACGGACCGCGACATTTGGGCCCAATTCCGGCTATCGGTGAACACTCGGAACTCATTCGCGCGGAGTTTGTTGACTCGCTTGTAAAATCGGGGAGACAATCTCGCGCAAATCCTCGATCGGAAACTAAGGGCGATACCGAGTGACTGACATTTTCGGGCGCTTCGGCATAGATCGCGTCATCAATGCGACGGGTACCGTCACTCGGCTCGGCGCAAGCCCGATGGAGACCGAGGTCATCGCCGCAATGGCTGCGGCCGCGCAATGCTGCGTGGATATCGCGGATCTCCAGGGGCGCGCTTCGGAAGTCATCGCGAAGTGCACTGGAGCGCAAGCGGGCATCGTAACGTCGGGGGCCGCGGCCGGACTGCTCGTGGGTGCGGCGGCCTGCATGGTAGGGTTCGACCCGGTCAAAATGGGCAAACTTCCGGATACCGACGGAATGCGCAACGAATTCATCGTGCCGCGCAGTCATCGCAACTCATACGATCATGCCGTGCGCGCTGCTGGGGCGCGTCTGGTCGAAGTCGGACTTCCCGATCGCGCGACTGCCTGCGGTGTGCGCGACACCGAAGCGTGGGAAATTGAGGGTGCGATTGGCGATCGCACGGCCGGCATTTTGTATCTCGCGCGTGCCGATTCCCGTCCGAATCTCACGGAAGTCGTGCGCGTCGCTCATGCGGCCAACATCCCGGTACTGGTCGACGCCGCTGCCGAACTTCCGCCGTCGAGCAATCTGCGCCGCTTCATCGAACAAGGGGCAGATCTGATTGTGTTCAGCGGCGGCAAAGGAATCGGAGGCCCGGCAGCCTCAGGCATTCTTTGCGGGCGCCGAAATCTAGTCGGCTCAGCCCTCCTGCAGCAGCTCGATCTCGATTATATTTACGAGAGTTGGCAGCCGCCCGCACAGCTAATCGACAAGCGCGATTTACCCGGCGTACCGCGCCACGGCATCGGGCGCCCGTGCAAAGTGGGCAAGGAGCAGATTGTCGGCCTTCTTACCGCCCTTATGCGATTCACGCAAGACGACGATCAGGCGCGCAATAAACGCTTGGCGATCATCGCCGACTCATTGGTGCATGCGTTAGGCAAGGTGCCGGGGCTTATCGTCCGGACGGTTGCGGATTCAGGTCACGGCGGCAGGCCGTTGGTAGAGGTCGTCATCGCGCCCGGTGAGAACAGACCCAATGCCTTAGAGGTTGATGCCCGGTTACGCGGCGCGACGCCTTCCGTTCACGTGGATGCCACGAATGCGGACACCGGCGTATTGATGCTTGTGCCGACCTGCCTTGGAACCGGCGATGCCGCCGTCATCGGCACCGCTTTCGCCGCGGCGTTGACTGCTTAGCGAAGCCGAATGTCTTGCCGTGCCGTCTCGCTTGCTTGAGTGAAGATACTTCATTGCGCCCGGGGGGCATCCGCAGCGTGTGGACGGCGCGATATGCTCGGGGGCCACATCAGACAAGGGGACGCATTACATGGCGCAAACTGCCCGCGCAGTGATCTGCCGCGAATTGGACAAGCCGGTGGTCGTGGAACGCATCACGGTGGATTCGCCCGCGCGTGGCGAGGTGATGGTCAAACTTGCCGCCTGCGGCGTGTGCCACTCGGACCTTTCGGCAACCAACGGTACCATCGCGCTGCAGTTGCCGCTGATTCTCGGGCACGAGGCGGCGGGCGAAGTGGTCGAGGTGGGCGAGGGCGTCGGCAGCTTGAAACTCGGCGATCACGTCGTCTCCTCCTTCATCTACATGTGCGGCAAGTGCCGATACTGCGCCATGGGGCGTCCGGTGCTGTGTAGCGAGCAGGGCAAGGCACTCACCACTCTTCCCGATGGCACGCTGCGCACCCACGACGCGCAGAGCAAGGCGCTCAACGTTTTCTCCGGCTGCGGCGTGATGGCCGAATACGCGACGCTGTCGGTCGACAATGTCGTCAAGATCGATGGCACGATACCGCTCGATCGTGCGGCGTTGGTGGGCTGCGCGGTGACCACCGGCGTGGGTGCCGTGTTCAACACGGCTCGCGTCATACCGGGCTCGAGCGTCGCCGTGATCGGTTGCGGCGGCATCGGGCTGAACGTCATCCAGGGCGCACGCATCGCCGGTGCCGGGATGATTATCGCGATCGATACCCTTTCGACTAAGCTCGAAATGGCGAAGCAGTTCGGAGCGACCGATACGCTGCTCGCCAAGCCCGCGGAGGATCTGGTCAAGCCGATCAAGAAGCTGACCGGCGGCGGCGCGGATTACGCTTTCGAGTGCGTGGGCAGCGGCGAGCTGGCCGCGCTTAGCTTTCGCGCCATCGGACGCGGCGGCATTGCCGTGGTGGTTGGGGTTGCCAAGCCGAGCGATTCGACGTCGGTGCGGACCATGACGCTGCCATTCGAGGAAAAGACACTCACCGGCAGCTATTTCGGCTCCTGCGTGCCGCGCATCGATTTCCCGCGCATGCTGGGGCTGTACATGGCCGGACGGCTCAAGCTTGACGAACTGATCACCCATCGCTACAAAATCGACGACGCGGCGCAGGCCTTCGCCGACCTCGAATCCGGCAAGAACGCGCGCGGTGTCATCGAGTTCTGAGACGCGACGGCGAATCGTCGGGGGGCCGGCACTCAGGCGCCACTAACCGGTGGCCCCACGAACCGCGCCGCCTATCGATCCCATCAGCGCAGACCCGGTTTGGGACCATCTCGGAAGGGTCGTCCATAATATATGATCAAATATTTCCTATATGGTCATAAATAGCGTTCTTGATCGTTAGAGAATAAGTTGATATAAAGATCATCCGCTAGGGCTAAGCTTGGACAGTGGTATGGACGGAAAATCATGAATGTGATTGCACCGCTGAGGCGGATTCGGAACGAACGCGATCGCGGCTTCAGCGCTGCCGTGGTAGTCCCTTTGGGACCCAAGTCCCTGGTTTTCGTCTCCGGGGAAGTCGGACGCGATTTGTCGGGAGCCATCGTGCAGGGCGGATTTGAGGCTGAAACGCGTCAGTGCTTCGCGAATATCAAGCATGCCTTGGAGCGTGCGGGCGCGACGTTCACGGATGTCGTGCGCATCACGGCCTATTTGAAGAACCTTGCCGACTACCCGGTCTATGCCAAAGTTCGCACCGAAGTGTTTGGCGCGGACTGGCCCGCAAGCGCCACGGTCGGGGTCTCCGATCTGCTGCTTGGCGCCAAACTTGAAGTGGACGCGGTTGCGGTTGTTACCGTCGCATAGGATTGACTTGCCAAAGCAGCGAAGTTCCGGTGGCGGAAGCGCTGAGGCCAACCAAGGAAAGATTTTGAAACAACCGACTATCGCTGCGGGAGAAAGGATTCGCAGCATGACCTCGCGCAGCTTCATCGAAGAGCGTTATCGAAGTGAAACACCCTTATCGGCGGCTCTCATGAGCAAGGCTGCCGCCGTACTGCCGGGGGGGAACACGCGTACCACGAGTTTTCACCCACCGTATCCGGTAGTCATCGAACGCGGCGATGGACCATGGTTGTGGGACGTCGACAAGCGTCGCTACCTGGATTTGTTTTGCAATGGGCTGAGCCTGATTCACGGCAACAACTATGGCCCGGCACGCGAAGCGATTCAGACCGTCATGCAACGAGGCACGGCATGGTCGGGTGCTTCACGGGAGCAGATCGAGTACGCTGAGTTGCTGCAAGATCGGATCAAGGCGCTGGAGTTGCTGCGCTTCACGAATTCCGGGTCCGAAGCCTGCATGCTGGCGGTCAAGGCCGCTCGGCACATCACGGGCCGCCCCTACATCGTGAAGTCCATGGGCGCTTATCACGGTAGTTACCCCGACCTGGAGGCGGGCTTGTACGGGAAACGCGATCTCGAGGGCCGCGCGCTGGTGGCAACATTCAACGACGTCCACAGCTATGAGCGCGTCATGGCGCAGCACGGCAAAGAAGTCGCAGCGATTGTTATCGAACCGGTACTGGTCACAGGCCGCGTGGTGCCCCCGGCGCCCGGCTTCCTGACCTACTTGCAGACTTTGGCGCGGCGCTACGGAGCACTGAGCATTGTGGATGATTGCCTGATGCTGCGACTTGCCGTAGGTGGATCCGCCGAGAAGTTCGCCCTGCAACCGGACATGGTCGTGCTGGGGAAATTCATCGGCGGCGGAACCGCGGTGGGAGCCTTTGGAGGCTCGCGCGAGATCATGAAGATCTTCGACCCTACCCGGCGAGGCTGTGTTTTCCATGGCGGATCATTCAACGGCAATCTCGTCGGGTGTGCGGCCGGCCTCGTGACGATGCGCGACCTGACCGCAGAGCGCATAGCGGCAATGGACGCCGCGAGCCTCAGTATCCGCAGTGCACTTGCACGTCGCGCAGATGCATTGGGTCTCGAGGTCATCCTCACCGGAACGGGTTCGGTCGCCGGAATCGCGTTTGCCGCCGATCCCGAGCGCCACGAGGACGATCCATCGGCACTCGGGTTGGCTGCGCTGTTCCATCTCGCCTGCCTCAGCGAAGGCGTGCTGATCGGACCCGGCGGCATCCTCAGCGTTTCGACAGCGCATGATGCCGATGCCGTCTCCTTCGCGATTGCAGGTCTATCCGCCGCGCTGGAGACGGTCGCGGAATTTCTCGGTTCGCTGACTCACTAGGCCGTCTCACTGTTTAGAATTTGACGTTATCGCGGCCCTTCGTATCGAGCATCGTACGCGCCTCGGCAGGCGTAGCGATTTCCAGGCTCAGTTCCTCGAGAATTCGGCGGATCTTGGCGACCTGCTCGGCATTCGAGGTGGCGAGTTTTCCCTTGCCGGCGTACAGGCTATCCTCCAACCCCACGCGCACATTGCCGCCCAGAATGGCGCTCAGAGTGACGAAGGGCAACTGGTGTCGGCCGGCAGCGAGGACCGACAAGTAGTACTCGTTTCCGAACAGGCGGTCCGCGATCGCGCGCATGTGCAGCAAATTCTCGTGATCTGCGCCGATGCCGCCCAGGATTCCGAAGATGCACTGCACGAAGAACGGCGGCTTGACGAGGCCGCGATCGGCGAAGTGCGCCAGATTGTAGAGATGGCTCACGTCATAGCATTCGAATTCGAAACGCGTCCCCACGGCGCCCAGGCTGCGCATTCCGCGTTCGATCTGCGTGAATGTGTTCGACAGGATTAAATCCCTGGAGGCCTCCAGATACGGCCGCTCCCAGCTATAGCGCCAGTCGGTGCGCTTTTCCGCCGAAGCCGAGATGTTGAAGTTGAACGAGCCCATGTTCATGGAGGCAATTTCTGGCTGCACCGCCAGTGCGGGCGCAAGGCGCTGATCGAGCGTCATACCAAGGCCGCCGCCGGTGGTAATGTTCAGGACCGCGTCAGTTTGCCGTTTGATCTGCGGCAGGAATTCCAGGAACCTCTCAGGGGTCTGATCGGGTTTCCCGGTCTGCGGATCGCGTGCGTGCAGATGAATGACGGCCGCTCCCGCCTCGGCGGCCGCCACCGATTCGGCGGCGATTTGCGTCGGCGTGATTGGCAAATAGGGCGACATCGACGGCGTATGTACGCCGCCGGTGATGGCGCAGGTAATGATGACTTTGTCCGCTCGCTTCATATCGGGCGCGTCATTTTAGTGTTCCATCCTCGATTCCGTCCCAGTAACCTTCGATTTTCGAGAGCGCGGACAAATCCGCGCGCATTGCCGATCGAGCAGCTTCGGCGTCCCGCGCCTGCATCGCGATCAGCAGCGCTTCATGGTTGCCGCACGCCACGTCCCAAGCCTGGTCCGCATCGCTCATGATCAGCGAGCGGGTACGCGACACGAATGGAGCCATGCGCAGCCAGAGCGCTTCTATCAGTGTCGCGAGCGTTTTGTTATCGGCTATGCGATAGATTTCGAAATGGAACGCCATGTTCAAATTGCCGTACGCATTGCTGTCGTCGGCCTCGACCGCCGTGCCCATGGCTTTGTGCAGCGAGCGCAGCTGCTCGATCTGGTGCAGCGTGATGTTCTGCGCCGCCAGCGCCGCCGCATTGCTTTCCAGCATGATGCGCAAGTCGAGTATCTGCTGAATTGCGCGGCGATCGAGCAGCGGCACACGGGCCGAGCGATTGGGCAATCCCTCAAAGGCGCCTTCGGAGATCAATCGCTTGACGGCCTCTCGAACGGGTGTATCGCCTATCGCGAGGCGCGTCGCCAAGGCGCGCAGAGTGACGATTTCGCCTGACTTGAAGCCGCCGGATAGGACGGCCTGCTTCAGGGATGCATACGCCCGCGCATTGTCCGTTTCGCCGACCGGCATCGTGGCGCCTCGGCTCGAGTGTTCGCCCTCCGGCGAGTTATCTGCCTTAAGGCCTAGTTGCTCCATGCGTTACCCCCCAAGCCTGCACCCATTTGGCCGCTCCAAAGGGCGATTGTACCAAAATGGGGTCCGCTGGCTGGGCAATTCTCGATATAACATTAAATATTTGATCAAAAGCATAATTTATGACAATACTCTAGAAACGACCACATATAGGTCATGATGGGGAAGGGATATGAGACGTACTACGACGAGAGTCTGCTTCTCAACCGCAGCGGTCCTGGCCTGTCTGACGCCGCTGTCCATGCAATCGGCCATGGCCGCGGATGCCGGCAGCGACGATACCGGTACGCTTTCAGCCATCGTTGTCACGGCGGAGCGGCGTGCGGAGAGCATCCAATCGGTTCCGTTGAGCGTCACGGCCATTTCGGGCGACACGCTGGCGAAGTTCGACGAAGTGAATTTCGACGACTACGCGCACATGGTGCCGAACCTGTCATTCGGCACGGGCAATACCTTCGGCATCACCAACGGCCGCGAAATCACCATCCGTGGCATCTCCGGCTTCAACACCACCAGCTACTACATCAACGACACGCCGCTGCCGATCTCGATCGATCCGCGGGCCATCGATTTGCAGCGCATTGAGGTGTTGCGCGGTCCGCAGGGCACCCTGTTCGGCTCATCCGCCATGGGCGGCACCGTCCGTCTCATCACCCGCCAGCCGGATCTCACCAGCAGCTTCGGATCGGCCGATGCACAGGCCTACGTGGAGCACGAAGGCGGCCTCGGATACATGGTGTCCGCGAGCTACAACTTGCCGATCGTCGACAATCAACTCGCGCTCATGCTGAGCGGCTATAGTACCTATACGCCCGGCATCTTCACCGGGGAATATGGAATCCCGACGGCCGCGATCGGCCCGGGCGGTCCGTGGCCCACGCTGACCGTACCGGCGAGCCAGCCACGGCAAACGGTCACGCATCTCGGCAACGACGTCGAAGAAGGCGAGACTATCTCGCTCACCTATCGTCCGGCGGGACTCGACGCGCTCACCATCACGCCGATGATCATGCATCAGGATCAGAGCAATAACGGTTTTCCTTTGGCGGACTACACCACGCAGAACCTGATTCAAGTGCGGCCATTGGACAATCGGGAGAGCGATCAGGACATCTGGACGTTCGGCAATTTGACCGCCAAATATGCTGCTCCGTTCGGCACGTTCATCGACTCATCAACTTATTTCCATCGCTATACGCATGACACGGAGGACGGCAGCGAGCTCATCTCCATCGGCGGGTACGGCGGCCCGCCCCTCGGCGGGACCTGCGTGGCGGGCGTGTACTGCTCCTCGCCGTCGCCGAACTGGGTCAACAGCAATCAATTCACCGATGAGCTGCGTTTCGAGTCGAGCTTTCCGGGTCCCGTGCAGATGGTTGCGGGCGCGTACTACAACAAGCTGCGTCAGTCGATCATTTCCGAGGAAGTCTTGCCATATGACAGCTTTGGCAATCCGGCATTTACGGAGAACATTCCGCGCGTGAACGAGGAGACCGCCGGATTCATAAGCGGGACCTACAATATCTTGAATACCGTCGAGCTATCAGCCGGCGTGCGCCAGTCGCATCTGGAGTACAGCAACGCCTACATTGCGAACGGCTGGATCAACGGCGGCCCGTCGGACAGTCCCGTCGCCAGCAGTCAACGGGCCACCACCCCGCGGTTCACGGCCAAGTACAAATTCAACGAATCGAACATGATCTACGCCAACATGGCCAAGGGCTATCGCCTCGGCGGCGCAAATTCCGTACAGCCTAGCTTATGCCCTCCTCCGTACTCGACCGGAACTACGCCATATAACAGCGACTCCCTGTGGAGCTATGAGCTCGGCAGCAAGAACACCTGGTTCGATGGCAAGATCAACAGCCGGCTTGCCGCTTACAGGATCAATTGGAATCAAATTCAGCAGTCGATTCTGCTGGCGTGCTCCTTCCATGTGACGGAAAATGTCGGCTCGGCCGTGAGCAAGGGTGCTGAACTTGAGATCGACGGGACGCCGTTCCCCAACCTGTACATGAATTTCGGATTGGGCTTCGAAGACGCCGCCATAACCAGCGCCCCGGTGGGTTCCCCCCTTCCCGTGGGCTCTCCGCTCAATGGCGTGCCGCGATGGACCGGATCCTTGTTGGGGGATTACTCGTTCCCGATGTCCTTCGGNNGTGCGCGCGCAGTACAGCTTCACGGGCTCTAGCGTCAGCGATAACAATCCCCTCGCCGTCAATATTACCACCCTCGCCCAACGCGAACGCGGATCCTATTCGCTCACGAATGTGTTCGTGGGCGGGAAGCACGAATCCTGGGAGGCCTCTTTGTTCGTCAAGAATCTGCTCGACGTGCGCGGTAATCTCGGCGATGAGGAATCCGAGATCAGCGAACTTCCCGGCCGGCCGCGCTGGATGATCACGCAACCGCGAACCATCGGTATCGATGTCAAGCGCACATTCTGAGCAAGGATTGGCAAGCGGCGATCAGAACCGCCATTATCGGAGCTGGGGTACATGACAAATGCGCTGACACAGGCGCGCATCGATCTTGCCGCTATCTTGCGGTGGTCCGCGCGGCTCAACTACCAGCAGGGTGTATGCAATCATTTCAGCCTGCTGGCGCCTGGTTCCGACGAGCTTTTCCTCGTCAACCCCGAAGGCCTTTTCTGGTCCGAAGTGACGGCAAGCAGCCTCTTGCTGTGCGACCTCGACGGCCGCATTGTCGAGGGCAGCGGATCCGTGGAACTGTCGGCGTTCGGCCTGCACGCGCCCATCCATCGCCACAACAAGAAGGCACGCGCGGTATTGCACACGCATTCGCCCTATGCGACCGCGCTTTGCCTCATCGACGGAGGCGTGGTGGAACCGGTGTTTCTTGCCGGCCTACAGTTCTACGGCAAGATTGCTTATGACGAAGATTGCCGGGGCGGGGCTTTTTCCACGCGCGAGGGCGACCGTGAGGCGGCCATATTGGGCGACGGCAATGTGCTCATGATGCGCAATCACGGACCTCTCGTGGTCGGTCCGACAGTCGCAGCCGCCTTCGATCGGCTGTATTACCTGGAAGAAACCTCCCATCGCCAAATTCTCGCTATGTCCGCTCAGCGCCCGCTTCGCATGGTGAACGCCGCGGTCGCTCAGGATCTGGCGGATCAGGTGCCGTTATTCGATGCCTACGCCGACAAACATCTCACCGCGATCAAGCGCGTCTTGGACCGCGAGCAGCCGGAGTATGCGAGCTGAATATTCCGCCGGGCAGCGATAGAGCTTCCCCATGAGAGCCGATGCATCGGAGCGCGGAGAGGGTGCCAAACTTGTCCGCCAGCTGACGCTCTTCGACTCGGTGATGGTGGTGGTGAGCGGCACCATCGGGGCATCAATATTCATCACTCCAGCGGACGTGCTGCGGGTCGTCCCAGACCCCCGATTTGCGCTGATGCTCTGGATCGTCGCCGGTGGCATTACCCTCATGGCCGGCCTGGCGTGCGCGGAGCTGGGAGGCATGTTTCCGGAAGCCGGCGGCCAATACGTCTTCATTCGGGAGGCGTACGGACGATTCGCGGCATTCCTCTATGGCTGGGTTCTGTTCACCGCGGGCAACAGCGGCGCCCTTGCCGCCATGGCAATCGCATTCGCCCTGTTCTTCGGCCGTGCATTTCCCTTGTTTTCCACCGACCACGTGATCGTCGCCTACTCCGTCTTTGGTGTGCATTGGGAACTCAATCGCGGATCGCTCGTGGCGGTTGTTTCGGTCATCGTGCTTACCGCAGTTAACATACGCAGTGTAAAAATGGCGGCATTACTGCAAAACTTCACGGCACTGGCTTTCCTGAGCGCGGTGGTGGGGATTGTGGCTTTGGGATTCTTGTTCGGTCACGGTTCGTGGTCTCACTTCACCGCCGGGCCGCAGAGCGGGATCGCGTCGATCTCCATCAAAGGCGTGGGAATCGCGATGATCGCACTACTCTGGAGTTATGACGGCTGGGAGTACTTGTCGTGGGTCGCGGGCGAGATCAAGAACCCCGGTCGCAACCTTCCGCTGGCGCTATTCCTGGGAATAGTACTGATCGTGATTACGTATTTGCTTGCCAATGCGGTATTTCTCTATGCATTGCCGCCGGCCCAACTGGCAGCGCAGACGGCTCTGACGGACGTGGCTATGACCGCGTTGTTTTCCCAGCACGTCGGACGTTGGGTTTCGCTGTTCATCGCGCTGATCTCTTTCGGCGCCGCATCGGTGGTCGTGCTCGGCGGTGCACGAATCTACTATTCCATGGCGCGCGATGGGGTGTTCTTTCAAGGAATGACGCGAGTTCATCCTCGTTGGAAGACTCCGGCGACTAGCCTGCTCACGCAGTGCGTGTGGGTGATCGTGCTGATCCTGAGCGGCCGCTACGAACAACTCTATACCTGCTTCGTCTTCATGATGACGCTGACATACGTGCTTACTGTCGGCGCCGTCTTCGTGTTGCGGTGGACCCAGCCGGATCGGCCGCGCCCCTACCGATGCACGGGTTATCCATGGCTTCCGATTGCCTACATGCTTGTCGCGTTCGGCTTTGTGCTGTCCACGTTGCTCGCGCGCCCGGGTGAGTCGCTCGCCGGCCTCGGTCTGGCTCTGCTCGGTGTCCCGCTCTACGTGCATTGGCGCAGGCAAGAGCGCCGACGCGCGCCTGATTCGGCCGGTTCCTTGCCATGATCATAGGAAACTGCAACTGGACCGACGGTCGGGCTTGATCCTGAAAGTGGCCGCCGGACACCGAAAACCCTTTGTGTATCACTCGGAGAATCGCTTGCGCCACGCATTCAAATGGTTAACCGCATCACTCGTGATCTGTACCCCGTGCGGTGCGTGGGCCGAACCGTCGGCGCCGCTTCCGCCTGCCGCCGATAAAACCTTGGCGCGAGAGATTTTCAAGGAACTGGTTGAAATCGACACGACCCATGAGCATGGATCGACCCAGGCCGCAATCGCGATCCAAAAGCGCCTTGTGGCGGGAGGTTTTGCTGCCGCCGACATCGAGGTCATCGCCCCTCCCGGGCACCCCACCAAGGGCAGCGTCGTAGTGCGGTATCGCGGCAAGGCGCACGGCCGCGCGCTCGTNNCGGCAAGGCGCACGGCCGCGCGGTGCTTTTTTTGGGACATCTGGATGTCGTCGACGCCAAGCCGGAAGATTGGTCGGTTGATCCCTTCAAGCTGACAGAGAAGGACGGCTGGTTCTACGGGCGAGGCTCCATCGACATGAAGGACGGTGACGCGGCGCTCGTTGACGCGCTGATCCGCCTCAAGCGCGAGCGCTTCGTTCCGAACCGGGATCTGATCGCCGCGTTCACGGCTGACGAAGAAGCGGGTGGCGACTCCAACGGCCCCGCCTTTCTGCTCAAGAATCACCGCGACCTGATCGATGCCGAGTTTGCGATCAATCTCGACGGCGGCCAAGGCAACTACAAGAACGGCAAGCCGTTCTACTATGAATTCGGCACGAGCGAGAAGACCTACGTGACCTACACGCTCGAGACCACCAGCGCGGGCGGCCATGGTTCATTGCCGGGGCCTGACAACGCCATTTACC
>PKXS01000138.1 GCA_003132425.1 Gammaproteobacteria bacterium
AGTAGTGCTGCAGGCGAAACGGATTGTTGCCGTAGCGGCCGTCGGTGGGCCGGCGCGACGGTTGAACGTAGGCCGCGCTCCACGGTTCCGGACCGACGGCACGTAGAAAGGTCGCCGAGTGAAAAGTCCCCGCGCCCATTTCCATGTCGTAGGGTTGCAAGATGACGCATCCCCGATCCGACCAATATCTCTGCAGCGCGAAGATCAGATCCTGAAATGTGCGGGGCGGCTTGGATGAGGCTTTGGCCATCGGATGCTCGCAGAGTAGGCAAAGCCCGCAAGTATAGCGATGCAGGGCCCAACCCGCCCGCGGAGCCTTTGTAAGGATTCCTCGCGCACTGAATTGGCCCACGAACGCCACCGGCGGCCTCGCAAGGCTCTTGGCCGGTGGCGGACAGCCCTTGATGCACCAAAATGGTACAGATATCCGGCCAAGTGATCCATTATGATGCACACCTGCACGGTTCTTGATCGCAAGTACTTGATCCGGCACGTACACGACCGTGGCACGCTAGCTGCATTGTGAGGAGAAACCCCGGCGCCGGGCCGGTCCAAAACAGACACTACCCCCGCGAGGACGCACATGACTCCCGTCGATGTTCTGAAATTGATTAAGGAAAAAGAGGCTAAATTCGCCGATCTTCGCGTTACCGACACGATCGGTAAGGAACAGCACGTCACCATTCCGACGCGCCTCGTGGACGAGGGCTTTTTCAAGGACGGCAAGATGTTCGACGGCTCGTCGATTGCCGGATGGAAGGGTATCAACGAGTCGGACATGATTTTGATGCCGGATCCGGCAACGGCGGTGATCGATCCTTTCTATGAGGAGAGCACCGTCAATCTGCGTTGCGATGTCATCGAGCCGATGACCATGCAGGGCTACGGCCGCGATCCCCGCTCGCTGGCGAAGCGCGCCGAGGCCCACCTGAAATCTTCCGGCATCGCCGACTCTGCGCTATTCGGGCCGGAGAACGAATTCTTTATTTTCGACAACGTCACGATGAGCTCCAGCATGAACGGTTGCTCGTACGAAGTGGACGCCTACGAAGGAGCTTGGAATTCGGGCAAGACCTACGAGGACGGCAACAAGGGGCACCGCCCGGGGGTCAAGGGCGGCTACTTCCCCGTGCCGCCCGTCGATTCGCAACAGGATATTCGTACGGCAATGTCGATGGCCTGCGAAGAGATGGGACTGAAGTTCGAGGTGCATCACCATGAGGTCGGCACCGCCGGTCAGGGCGAAATAAACGTCGCTCCCAACACGCTGACCAAGAAAGCCGACGAAGTGCAGATTCTCAAGTACGCGCTGCAGAACGTGGCGCATGGATACGGCAAGACACTGACGTTCATGCCGAAGCCGATCGTGGGCGACAACGGCAGCGGCATGCACGTGCACCAGTCGCTGCAAAAGGACGGCAAAGCGCTGTTCGCGGGCGACAAGTACGGCGGCTTATCGGACATTGCGCTCTACTACATAGGCGGCATCATCAAGCATGCCCGCGCGATCAATGCGTTCACGAACGCGAGCACCAACAGCTATAAGCGTCTGGTGCCCGGCTTTGAAGCACCCGTGAAGCTGGCTTATTCCGCGCGCAATCGTTCCGCTTCCATCCGCATTCCTTGGATTTCCAATCCGAAAGGCCGCCGCATCGAGGTACGCTTTCCGGACGCGACCGCCAATCCGTACTTCGCATTTGCGGCGATGCTGTTGGCGGGCCTCGACGGCATTCAAAACAAGATTCACCCGGGCGATCCGTCCGATAAGGATCTGTACGACCTGGAGCCCGAAGAGGACAAGAAAATCCCGACGGTTTGCCACTCGCTGGATATGGCGCTCGACTACCTGGACAGGGACCGTACGTTCCTGAAAGCCGGCGGAGTGTTCACGGACGATTTGATCGACGCGTATATCGAATTGAAGATGAAGGAGGTCACGCGTCTACGCATGACCACGCATCCGATCGAATTGGAGATGTACTACAGTTTGTGAGTGTTTCCCCTGGGTGCGAGCCTTAAGGTGACGGCGGTCACGCCGCCGTCACCTCGTTTTGTGGTCGGGAGGCGATAGGGCTATGCTTTCGAGTCATGCACCTTTGGCGACCCTGGATTGTTGTCGGACTGCTCGCGGCCGCTGCGGGACAAGCCGCCGTGGTTTACAAATGGATCGATGCCGACGGAGTGGTTCATTACTCCGATCAGCCCGCGCCCGGAGCGGAGAAGATCGCCATGGGAGCGAGTTCCGAGCGCACCGGCACCTCCTTTGGGGCGCAGAATGTAACGGCGACCATCGCGGCGCCCAAGAAGGCACCGTCATCGCCGCAGGATTACACCCAGTTCGAGATCGCCTCGCCGGTGCCCGACGAGACCTTCACCGGCAACGCGCCCGTCAACGCCCATCTGAACCTGAATCCAAGCCTACTGCCGAATCATGCGATCACGTGGTATCTGAACGGTTCACCCGTGGCGGATCAGTCCTCGGAATCGGTCAACATTACCCTGAAGGATCTCGCGCGCGGCAGCTACAGCATAGCGGCGACCGTCGTCGACAGCGAATCGGGCGAATCGAGGAGCACCGAGGGGGTCACTTTCTACGTGCGGGAGCCTTCGATGCTGTCGCCGCAACACAAGTAGCATCAAGCCCCGACTTCTTCCGCCAGCGGGATGCCCCGATTGGCCGCTGAGATTCACTTAGAGCCGCTGCGCATCGAAGGCACCGAATTGCTCGATGCGCTGGTGACCGGCGTTTTTTTGCTGGACCAAGACTTACAGGTTAGCTATCTCAACAGCGCCGCTCAGACATTGTTGGGCCTAAGTCCGAATCAAGCATTGGGCCAACGCATGACCGAGCTGATGCGCGGCGCGCAAACCCTGATGCCCCTGTTTGACCGCGCACGCCTCGGCGGGGAAAGCGTGGTGCAGCGGGAGCTCGCCTGGCCCGCACCCGGGGGCGTAGACCGCATACTCGATTGCGCAGTGAGTCAAATCACGATCGGCCGCGGCGATTCGCACCTGTTGCTGGAAATCGAGGACATCACTCAGCACCGCCGATTGACTCGAGAGAATGCGCTCCTGGCGCAATTGGGCGGCAGCCGGCTCATGGTGCGGCAACTTGCGCACGAGATAAAGAATCCGCTCGGCGGCCTGCGCGGAGCGGCTCAGCTGCTTGAGCGAGAGTTGCTCGACCCGGCCTTGCGCGAGTACACGNNCGTGTCATCATCAGCGAAGCCGACCGGCTCACTCATCTGCTCGACTCCATGCTGGGCCCCGGCCGCCCGCCGGCGAAGCAGTTGACCAATCTGCATGAATTGCTCGAGCGCGTTTATCACCTGTTGCGCAGCGAAGCGCCCGCAGGCGTCACCGTCGATCGAGACTATGACCCGAGCTTACCCGCGCTCACCGTCGACCCCAATCACATCATTCAGGCCATGTTGAATCTAGGCCGCAATGCCTTGCAAGCGCTGTCGGGTGGCGCGGTCCACTCCCCGCGCCTGATACTGCGAACGCGCGCGGCAGGCAATGTCAGCCTCGGAGCAGGGCGCCACAGGCAGGTCGCGTCCATTCAATTCGAAGACAACGGCCCGGGAGTGCTCTCGGAGCTTCGCGAAACGATTTTTTATCCGCTCGTGTCCGGGCGCGCCGATGGGACGGGCCTTGGATTGGGTATTGCGCAGGACCTGGTCAGCCGCCACGGCGGCTTGATCGAATTCGACAGCGCTCCCGGTCGAACGATATTCGTGATTTCCCTGCCGATGGATTGCGCATGAACGCGAAACCGCTGCATGTTTGGTTGGTTGACGATGATGCCTCCATTCGTTGGGTGCTCGAGAAGGCTCTGAAAGGCAGCGGCATGATCGCCAAGTCCTTTGATCAAGCCGATAGCGTATTGACGGCGCTGCGCGCAAACGCGCCCGACGTGTTGATGACCGACATCCGCATGCCCGGCCGCAGCGGTCTGGACCTTCTCAAGGAAATTCAAGTCACGCGGCCCGGCTTGCCGGTGATCGTGATGACGGCGCACACCGACCTGGACGCGGCCGTGGCGGCCTATCAAGGCGGCGCATTCGAGTACTTGCCCAAGCCGTTCGATATCGACAAGGCGGTGGATCTGGTGCGCCGCGCCGCGCAGCAGGCAATAGTTTCCATCGACGTCGAGGCCGCCCGCCGCAGCATCCCGGAACTGCTGGGCCAAGCCGCAGCGATGCAACAGGTGTTTAGAGCCGTCGGCAGACTTTCCCGCTCCAGCATGACGGTGCTGATCACCGGTGAATCCGGGACCGGCAAGGAACTCGTGGCGCGTGCTCTGCATCGCCACAGCCCTCGCTCGATGAGAGCCTTCGTCGCGCTCAACACTGCGGCTTTCACCGCCGATCTGTTGGAGTCGGAATTATTCGGGCATGAGAAGGGCGCCTTTACCGGAGCGGACGCCTTGCGCCGCGGGCGATTCGAGCAAGCCGACGGCGGCACATTGTTCCTGGACGAGATCGGCGACATGTCGACGGCGCTTCAGACGCGGCTGTTGCGCGTGCTGGCGGAGGGTGAATTCTATCGAGTCGGCGGACAGACCCCCGTCAAAGTCGATGTGCGAGTGATCGCCGCGACTCACCAAGATCTGGAAATGCGAGTGCACTCCGGGCACTTCCGCGAGGACCTATTGCATCGGCTCAATGTGATCCGCATCGAAATTCCGCCGCTGCGCGAGCGCCGTGAAGATATCCCCGAGCTGTTGCGCCACTACCTGGCCGCGGCCGGGCAGGAACTGGGCGTGGAGCCGAAATTGCTGATGCCGCAGGCCGAAGCCGCGCTGGTGATGTTCGATTGGCCGGGCAACGTGCGCCAGCTGGTCAACGCATGCCGGCGTTTGACGGTGACTGCGCCCGGACGCGAGATCCGCGCCGAAGACATCCCGCCGGATTTGGGCGGCGCGCAGGCCGGCCTCATCGCCGATCACGATTGGACCGCGAAGCTTTCCCACTGGGCGGAGCGGGAACTGGACGCCGGCACGCTGCGATTGCTGGATCAAGCGGTGCCGGAAGTGGAGCGCATTCTGATTCGCGTTGCCCTGCGCAAGGCCGACGGGCTGAAACAGGACGCCGCAAAACTGCTGGGTTGGGGCCGCAACACCCTGACGCGCAAGATGAAGGAGCTGGGCATGGAGGATGTCAGTTAGGCCAGGCTCCTCACCCCATGTGCAAACCGCCATTGACCGAGAAGTCCGCGCCGGTCGCGAATGCGGATTGATCGGACGCCAACCACCCCACGATCGAGGCGATCTCGTCGGGCTCTCCGAGCCGCTTGACCGGAATCGAGGCAACGATTTTTTCCAGCACGTCGGGCCGCACGGCGCGAACCATATCGGTCCCGATGTAGCCCGGCGACACGGAATTCACGGTCACCCCGCGCGCGGCCACTTCCTGCGCCAGCGCCATGGAAAAGCCGTGAATACCCGCCTTGGCGGTCGAATAGTTTGTCTGCCCGAATTGGCCGCGCTGGCCGTTGATCGACGAAATATTGATGATGCGGCCCCACCCGCGGTCGAGCATGCCGTCGATTACCTGCTTGGTGACATTGAACAGGCTGTTGAGATTCGTATCGATGACGGAGTCCCAATCCTGCTTGTTCATGCGGCGAAACGTCCCGTCGCGAGTGATGCCGGCGTTATTGACCAGAATGTCCACTGCGCCGAAATCGGCGCGCACTTTCTCGAAGGCGGCGCGCGTGGATTCCCAGTCAGCCACATTGCCGGCGGAGGCGTGCACTTCGAAGCCCAACGCACGCATGTCGGCGAGCCACTTGTCTTTGCGGGTCGACCCGGGCCCACAGCCGGCGACTACCAAGTGACCGTCCTGGCAGAGTCTCTTGCAGAGCGCGGTGCCGATGCCGCCCATGCCACCGGTTACGTAGGCAATACGTCGTTCTTTTTGGGTTGTCACGCAAGGTTCCCCTTTATCACGGTGTTATTCTTCGACAGCCGCAGTCTGCTCCGCCTCGGGCGGCGGCGGCAAGCACCTGCACCCACACCCTTTTAGGAACGCTATTTCTGAAGCACGTAGGTGCCCGGAGCCGCCTGCTGCGGGGGGTAGCCTTTTGCTGCGTTGCCGGTCGAGGGCGGCGCTACCCGTTTCCCTTTCGAATGCTGCGCGAGCCAACCGGCCCACGTTGGCCACCACGATCCGGCCTTGAGCAAGGCCTTCTGCTGCCACGCGTCCGGAGTCAGCGAGCTGGTCGCGTCGGACCAAGTCAGGACTCGATGCCTGCGTTTCGGGTGCACCGGACCGCTGATGATGCCGGCATTGTGGCCGCCGCTGGTCAGCAGAAAAGTATAGTCGGAGGATCGCGTCAGGCCGCGAAACTTGTAAACCGACTTCCAAGGGGCGACGTGATCGGTCTCGGTGCCCACGACGAACAGCGGCAACCGCAAGGACTTAAGATCGATGCGCCGATTGGATGCGCTGAATTCACCGCGCGCCAATTCATTTTCCAAGTACAGCTTCTGCAAGTATTCGGTGTGCATGCGCCAGGGCATCCGCGTCCCGTCCGCATTCCAGGCCATCATGTCATTGGGTTCGTCGCGCTTGCCCTTGACGTAGGTATTGACGGCAGGAGTCCACAGCAGATCTCGGGAGCGCAGCAGCGCGAACGAACTCGCCATCTGGTCGCTGCTTAGCACGCCCGCCTTGTGCATGACCGCCTCGAGCATCGCGAGTTGGCTGGGGCTGATGAACAGCGACAATTCGCCCGGCTCGCTGAAATCCGTTTGCGCAGCCAGCAACGACAGCGAGGCCAGACGATGATCGCCGCGTTGCGCGAGTGCGGCGGCAGCGATCGTCAGCAATGTGCCGCCGATGCAGTATCCGACCGCGTGTACTTTGCGCTTCGGAACGATGGCCGTAACCGCGGCCAGAGCGTCCAGAACGCCGCTCTTGAGGTAATCGTCCATGCCGAGATTGCGGTCCGTTTTTGTCGGGTTCTTCCACGAAATCATGAACACCGTGTGACCTTGCTCGACGAGGTAGCGCACGAGAGAGTTCACCGGCGACAAATCCAGGATGTAATACTTCATGATCCACGCCGGCGTAATCAGAATCGGCTCGGCGTACACCGAGCCGCTCTGCGGCGAATACTGGATCAATTCGATGAGATCGTTGCGCAGCACGACCATGCCGGGGGTGACCCCGAGCTCGCGCCCCAGCGCGAATTTGGCCGGCTTCGCCGCAGCGGCGTCCGGGCTGATCGCGTGCTGCGCGTCTTGCAGCCAATTCTGAAAGCCGCGCACGAGATTTTGCCCTGATTCGGCCCGCGTCAATTCCACCAGTTCGGGGTTGGTGGACAAATGATTGGCCGGCGAAGCGGCCTCGATCATCTGCTTGCCCATGAACTCCATCAACGCGGCATTCTTCGGTGCGACGCTCGGCACGGAGCTGACCGCCTGCTGCCACCAGCCGGACCAGTTCGTGTAGGCATGCGCATACACGTTGTAGGGCCACTGGTTCCAAGCCGTGCCGCTGAAGCGTTTGTCATCCGGAGCCGGCTGGAGACTCTGTCCGGTCGCGGCCCGAACGGAAAAATTCCACATGTCGAACGCTGCGTCCGCGGCGCTCTTTGTCAGGCTTGCCTGCTGCTGCGGCTCGGCGGCCAGACGCAAGTACCAGTCCCACCAGGCGTTGACATAATCGTCCGGCGCGATGCCGCCGGTCACCGCGGCCAGCGAGGCGCGGATCTCGCGCTGTAAACCTTGAGCTGCGTCGTTTTCTTGAATCATGGCTCTACAATACCCAAAAAAAGGGGCAACCTGTGTCGCCCCTTTTTACTCAGCGTCTAATCAAGATCGGTCTTAGGCCGCTTTCTTCGTCTTGCGGACGACTTCGGCAGTCTTGCGGACGACTTCGGCACCGGCCTGGTTGAACCACTGGCTGACCGCACCCTGAGTCTCATTGGCGATCTGGCTGAACTCTTGCGCGCGCGCGCGCAGCTTGTCGCCCAGGCGGCTGTTCAGTTCGGTGTGCTTGGCGACGCCGTCGGCCAAGTTGTTCGACGTTACGCCGACATTGGCGTGCGCGATGCTCCAATCGAGGTAGTCGCCGGCGACGGCGAACTGGTAGCGGGCCAGACGCTCGAGGGTCTGTAGGCCCTTGTGCTGCACCTTGACCACGGGGGCAAAGGTGTCGCGGTAGGTATTGAGAACGCTGTCGAGGTCAAATTTGTGATCGGTCATGGTGGTCTCCGGAAAAATATTGGTTGGGCGATTGGTCGACGCCAGTATAGCAAAAAAAGTATGCAGTGCAAAATATTTATTTTGACGCCCATGCCGGTGCTATTTGTAACGTAACTATATGATTTATAACACATGTATTTATGATAACTATGTCGAATGGCAATTTTCCTATTGCACTGCGAAAGACGCGGACGGTCGCCGCTCGAGATGTTGGAGGGCCCGGCGTATGCTCCCAGGTCCGGCACTCGCCCAAGGGCCGTCATGCATGCAGCGCGGATTCCAAAGCATTACCTAGATTCACTGGAGGCGTTTGCCGCGGCGCTGGGTACACCCGTCAGGCGAGGCGAGTGCGCGAATTTTGTTCACGGCGCCGCCCATCGGCGCCACATCCTGTTGCGCCGAGGACTGTCGCAACGGCAGCAATTTACGGCCCTGCTGCATGAATTGACACACGTGCTGGCGCATCGCTCGCCCAAGCATCGTGTGCAACGCACCCTGTGCGAGTACGAGGCGGAGGCCGTGGAGCGTCTGGTTGCGAGCTGGCTTATCGTCTTCCACCGCCGCAAAGCACAAGCTGCGGCTGCGGCTACCGATGACCTATTGTCCGCCTCGGTGCGGCGCGTGCGGCGCGTCGCATGGACTTTGAGCCGGGCAATGCTGCTTTACAGACGCAATCCGCCGTCCACATCGATGCATCGGCCGGTAAAGAAATCGTTCTCGACGATGAATTCGGCCGCATGCGCAATCTCGGCGGGCTCCCCCAAGCGTTTGAGCGGCACCGGCGCCACGACCTTTTCCAAGACCTCCGGCTTCATGCTCGCGAGGATGTCCGTGTGCGTAAACCCCGGCGCGATGGCCCCGACGCGAATGGCGTAGCGCGCCAGTTCCTTCGCCCACACCACAGTCATGGCAGCAACGCCCGCCTTGGCTGCGGTGTAGTTCGTCTGGCCATTGTTGCCATGTCTGGAGATGCTCGAAATATTGATGACGACGCCGCCATTACCGAGCTTGATCATCCGTTCCACGGCCTCCCGCGCGCACAGGAAGACGCCGGTCAGATTGACGTCGATCACCGCCTGCCATTGCTCGAGCGACATTTTGCCGACCACTTTCCCGTCCTTCACTTTGACGAGGAGCGCGTCTTTGACGATGCCGGCGTTGTTCACGATCACATCCAAGCGGCCGAAATCGCTCACCACTTGATCCAGCGATGCCGCTATCTTTTCCTCGATCGCAACGTCCGTGAGATAGCACCGCGCCTGAACGCCATGCGCCTCACACAGCTTTCGCGTCACCTCTAGGTCGGCGGCGTTGAGGTCCAACAGCGCGATGTTCGCGCCGCGCGAGGCGAAACGGTCGGCAATCGCGCGGCCGATGCCGCGGCCGGCGCCGGTAATCACGATGGTCTTGGATTGGGCTTGCATGTTGTTAGCGCTTTTTATCGTCTTTGGGAGCCGCAGGAGCGAAGCCGGCCAGCATCGAGGCCTGCAATTTCGCCCAGCGCTCCATATTTTGCCGCGTGAGTTCCGCGATCGGCGCCACCGGCGCTTCGAAAGTCTTGGCCATTTCTGCCTGCATCACTTGTTGCTGCTTGAGCAGGCCGCCCACGCTTTGTTCCATGTAGCTCGTCAGCATCTGCTGCACCGGGTTACCGTAGAAGCGAATGATGTTCTCGAGCAGTTCCGTGCTCAGCACGGGCGTGCCGAATTGCTCCTGCTCGGCGATCACCTGCAGCAGCACCGCGCGAGTCAGATCGGCGCCGGATTTATCGTCGATGACTTTGACCCGCTCTCCGCCGGCGATCAGCTTACGGATATCATCCAAGGTGACGTGGCGGCTGCCCGTCGCATCGTATAGGCGGCGGTTGGCGTATTTCTTGATGACGCGTTCGTTAGCCATAGAGGTACACTCCCATCCAGCCCCTGCACCGTATTGAACAGTAGATTAGTACGGATAGTATGCGCCGCAACATCGAATCTGGGAATGCCGTGTAATATGAACGTTATGTTAATTGATCCGGCTTTTATAGCAATTACAAGTACTTAGTGAACCGTGTCGCGCGTCACGCAACCCGATTGGCAATTGGCGCGCTGGTTTTTCATGCGACGCACATGAAGAGGTAAGCATCGTGAGCGAATCCAACGACCCCATGAATGCCTGGCGCGAGGCGCTCGCACAGGGGCAGCAGACCTTTTTGAACTTCTGCTTGAGCCAAGGACCCGGCCAGCCCAAGCCGCAATTTGCCGAATGGTGGGCCAAATTCGCCGCGCCGAAGACCTCCGCGGGACCGGATGCCGCCGGCCTGTACCTGGCCGCCTGCGACCATTTTTTCAATCTGACGCGTGCCTTCATGGAGCAATTGCCGTTGCAGCCGAATGCAAAGGACATCGATCCTCAGGCCCTGGCCAAGAAATTTGCGGCCGGACTCGAGGCGTGGTTTCAAAAAAGCGGCACGCCCGGCAAGACCGCATGGACGCAGGGGCTGGAGTTGCCTAGCTTGGGGGTGACGCGCCAACAACAGGAATTGTGGCAGCACATTCTCGAGCTCACGCAGCGCTATCAAGAGCTGCAATCGGAGCTCGCGGCGCAGTGGTCCGCAGTCGGCCGCGAAGCCGCGCAAAAATTCGGCGCAGAACTGGCTGCCGCCCAGCAGCCGGGCAAGAGCTTTGGGGACCTAAAGTCCCTGTATGACCGGTGGATCGACAACGCCGAAAAGGCCTACTCGACGCAAGCCCATCAAGAAAAGTATGCGCGAGTTCTCGCCGATTTGACCAATACCTTGAATGACATCAAGGCCAAGCAACGCGAATTGATCGAAAGCTGGACGCAGCAATTCGATTTGCCGACCCGCACCGAGCTCAACACCGTGCATGCCCGCATCAAGGCAATGCAGCATCAATTGCAGGAGATGCGCGGCAAATCGACCGGTAAGGCTAAAGCGGCTGTCAGACCGAAGCGCGCGGCGCCCAAAAAGCCGAAGTAATGACGCAGGGGCTTCCCCGACCCGAAGCAGTTGCCCGCGAACTGGCTGAGTTCGGCAGGCGCATCGCCATGGCCCTGCCGGCGCTCAGTGCCGCGAGTAAAGCGCAGGTCGGCTGCTCGGCCAAGCACGCGATCTTCTCGCACGACAAGCTCACGCTGTATCGCTTCGCGCCGATCGCGCGACCGGCGGGCTTGCGCCCGGTCCTCATTTGTTATGCCTTGGTGAACAGGCCCTACATGATGGACCTCCAGGAAGATCGATCGCTGGTTCGCGCCCTGCTCAAAGCGGGCCTGGATGTATATCTGATCGACTGGGGCTACCCTGACGGGGCCGACCGATTGCTCGGTCTCGATGACTACATCAACGGTCATCTCGATCGCTGCGTGCAGCGCATTCTGGATGCGCACGACATCGACGCCCTCAATCTACTCGGCGTATGTCAAGGCGGCACGTTCAGTCTTTGCTACGCGGCCCTGCATCCTCAAAGAGTGCAAAACCTCATCGTCATGGTCGCGCCCGTCGACTTCAAGACGCCGGAAAACCTATTGTCGAAATGGGTGCAGGGCATCGACGTCGATCTCATGACTAGATCCGGAAATGTGCCCGGAGCACTGCTGAACCTAGCGTTTTTGTCGCTGATGCCATTCCGGCTCACTCAACAAAAATACGTCGCACTCGCCGGCGCGCTCGACAATTCTCCGGAACTCGAGAATTTCATGCGCATGGAAAAATGGATCTTCGACAGTCCGGACCAAGCCGCCACGGCATTCGGCGAGTTCATCCGCTGGTTCTACCAGGAGAACCGCCTCATCGAGGGCACGCTCGAAATCGGCGGCCGCAAAGTCGATCTTGCGAAAATCACCCATCCGGTGCTCAACCTATATGCGCTGCGCGACCACCTGGTGCCGCCCAGCGCCAGCACGGCGCTTGGCAGCCGCACCGGCAGTAGGCATTACAGCCCGGTGGGCATCGACACCGGCCACATCGGCATGTACGTCAGCGGCACGGGGTTGCGCGAAGTTCCCAGCAAAATCGTCGACTGGTTGCATCTGCAAGCCAAACAGGAATGATGGCCGATTTCCTGACAAATAGATTCGCCTTGGCCGGTCGGTTGCTTCTTGGCAATTCGCTTGCCGACTGGCTGCTCGCGGGCGTCGTGGCGATCGCCGTGTGGACGGGGCTTTGGATCCTGCGTCAGTTCATCGCCAAGCGCTACCAACGGTACTCGGCGGCCGAGCACCGCACGCCGGTGCGCCTCATTGCCTATCTCATCGGGAACACCCAGCAGTTCCTTCTGTTCGCCATCGCGCTGTATGTAGGCGAGGAGAGTCTCAATCTTCCGGAGAAGCTGCAGCACATCGTCTCCAACTGCGTATTGATTCTGATCTTGTTGCAGATCGGCTTGTGGGCCGGACGCGCGGTGCGTTTCTATCTGGAATTAAAGGAACGCGAGCGCGGCGGAACTCAGCTCTTTGCGGGCTCGCTGGACATCATCAGGTTCGTCGCCGGCCTATTGATCTGGTCAATCTTGATCTTGGTGGCGCTGGAGAACGTCGGCGTCAACATCACCGCACTGCTCGCGGGACTGGGTGTCGGCGGCGTGGCCGTAGCGCTGGCGCTGCAAAATGTGCTGGGGGACTTGTTTGCCTCGCTGTCGATCGCGCTGGACAAGCCATTCGTCGTCGGCGACAGCCTGGTCATCGATACATTCTCGGGTGCGGTCGAGCACATCGGCATCAAGACCACCCGCCTGCGCAGCGACACCGGCGAGCAGATCATTCTGTCGAACGCGGATATCTTGAAGAGCCGCGTGCGCAATTTCGGCCGCGCTCAGGAACAACGCGCCCTGGCAACCCTGCGCGTGACTTACGATACCCCGGACGGGAAGCTTCAAGCGATACCGAAGCTGCTGGAGAAGATAGTGGGCGAACAGAGGCACGCGCGTTTCGAACGATGTCATCTGAAGAATCTCGGCGAATCCTCCCTGCAGTTCGAATTGTCGTACTTCGTGCAGCAGCCTGCGTTGAACCCCTTGCTGGATCTGCAGCAGGCCGTCAATTTTCGGATTTTAGAGGAGTTTCACCGCATAGGAATCGAGTTCGCGCATCCCACGCAACGCGTTCTGCTCGACCGCGTGGTGCCCGGCAAGTAGCCGCACGTTCAATCGATGTTCCACCTGGTGCTGTTCGAGCCGCAGATCCCGCCGAATACGGGCAACGCCATTCGGCTGTGCGCAAATGCCGGCGCGACGCTGCACCTGGTTAAGCCGCTGGGCTTCAGCCTGGATGACAAGAACCTGCGCCGATCCGGTCTCGATTACCACGATCTTGCCGCGGTCAAGATTCACGCAAGCTTGGACGAGTGCCTGAGCGAGCTCGCCGGCGCCAGGGTATTTGCGGTGGAGACCAGCGGGCAGTACTGCTACAGCGATGTGGAATATCGGGTCGGCGACGCCTTTCTGTTCGGCCCCGAAACACGCGGGTTGCCGGATGCGGTACAGCGCCGCATAGGATCCGAGAATTCCATGTTCATTCCGATGCGGCCACGATGCCGCAGCATCAATTTATCGAACGCATTGGCGCTGGTGACCTACGAGGCGTGGCGCCAGCTCGGGTTCATCGGCAGCCACCGGATGTTATGATTTGCCGCGCCGCGTGAGCCGCGCGAACAGCGCGCCCGCCAGCAAACCAACCGATGCTTGCGCCGCGAGGCCGAGCGCTCCGCGCGCCCCGAAAATACCGACCGATCCCACCAACATCTTCATCGCCGTGAACATCGCGAGGATCGCCAAGGCGCCCGCGACGCCGAAGACGAGCGCGCGACGGCCGGTGAAACGGGCCAACGCGCCTGCGGCCAGGCATGCGATGAGCAAGGCGATCGAGGTAATGGCGCCGTAAGGCAGGATCATGCCGACGAGATCGTGCCCAGCCCAAAGGATCCGATCGGCGAACGGAATTGCGACGGCGGCCGTTCCGTCGGCCTGGCCGGCGGCCGCGGACCAGGCATGTTGCACGAATAACGACTGGGCGGCCGAGCCCAGCACCACCATGACGGCAGCGGCAACGAAAAATGCGACTATCCGGCGTAGCATTTGAGCCTCCCCTTTTCTGTCATTATTCCAACGGATGATCGTTCCTACCAGGAGATTCGCACGCGCGTCGTATCGTCAATTCTGGCTGCCGCGGTGGCGGTCGCGATTTCCACAACGGCGCTGGCCGACGTGGCGCTCGAAGTCGCGCGGCCGCCGCCGCCCGCGCCCCAGGCCGCCCGAGTGGTTAAGACCGGGTATACGGTGACCGAGATCGCCAAGGGGCTCGATCATCCGTGGTCGATGGCGTTTTTGCCGGACGGTTCGATGCTCGTGACCGAGCGCGTGGGGCGGTTGCGCCTGATCAAAGGCGGCTCGTTGCAGTCTGAGCCGATCACCGGCGTCCCGGCGGTGCATACCGGCGGCCAAGCGGGCCTGTTCGACATTGTGCTGCATCCGAATTTCGCGCAGAACAACGTCGTCTATTTGACCTATGCGGCAGGAACGAATGCGGCCAACGGCACGCAGATTGCGCGCGCCCGCTTCGACGGCCGCACGCTCAAGGATTTGCAGGTGATCTTCAAAGCATGGCCTTTGAAGGACGGGGACAACCATTACGGCGGGCGTATGGCGTTCCTGCCCGACGGTACGTTCGCGCTGACGATCGGCGAGGGGTTCGAATACCGCGAGAAAGCGCAAGACTTGACTTCCGATCTGGGCAAGATCGTCCGTCTGAACGCAGACGGCAGCGTGCCGCAGGACAATCCGTTCGTCGGACAAGCGTCCGTTCGTCCGGAAATCTATACCTGGGGACATCGCAATCCGCAGGGCCTGATCTACGATGCACAAAGCGGACGGCTGTATGAAACGGAGCACGGTCCGCGCGGCGGCGACGAACTGAACATCATCGTGGCGCACAAGAACTATGGTTGGCCGGTGATCACGTACGGCATGGACTATTCAGGAGCCTATGTTTCTCCCTATACGCAGCGACCGGGACTCGAGCAGCCGGTCATCTATTGGACGCCGTCGATCGCGCCGTCGGGACTTGCCATGTATCGCGGCGACAAGTTTCCGGCGTGGAAGGGAGATCTGTTCGTTGGCGCCTTGGCGTTCGAGCATTTGCGCCGCGTCCACCTCGACGAGCGCGGAAACGTAGTGAACCAAGAAGAACTGCTGAACGATCTGCACTGGCGCATACGCGACGTGCGTGCGGCGCCGGACGGCTATCTTTATGTCTGCACGGACGAGGACGATGGACGGGTCCTGCGGCTCGAGCCGGCGAACCGAAGCGCCGCTGACATTCGGTAACCAACGATGACGTACAAAACGTGGCTGCTATTCTTGGTGATGGAAACCGCGCTGTGCCTGACACCGGGCCCAGCGGTGTTCTATGTGGTATCACACGGCGTTCGCGGCGTGCCAAGGCGCGTGCTGCCGCAATTCATCGATACACGCGGATCGGTAGTGGCCCAAATGATGATCTTGGCGGCGACCTCGATGCTGCCGGAATTTTGCATTCTGTCGGCCTATGGTTGGCTCGCGCATCGCGCCGCGCATGCCACCGCCAAGCTCGGCGTGACCAGCGGCATGAACCGCTGGCTTGCGCGGATCGAGGGCGCAGGCATGATCGGTTGCGCGACTCTCGTGTTGAAGTTCAACCGTGCCGGATAGGTGTGGCGGCGGGTGTTGGTCGCTGATCCATTGACCGTGAAGGCGTGGGTCGCGGGATGGGCATTGTCGCGCGGCACCGGGCCGCCGACTGTATTGCCGTTCGGGTACTACCTGTATGTGGGATGGCCGGAGCAGCGGGCGCGATATGTGCTGCCGGGATTCGATCCGCAGCGCCTTCTTGATCTGGCTTTGAGCATTGCGGAGCCCTGGACCGTGCATTCTCTGTACGCCTCGGCCGTGCTCCTTTAGTCTGCCTCGGAGCGCACTTCGCGTCCCATCAACGCCTGCGCCGCGGCCCGCACCGGCTTGCCCTCGTACATGACGCGATAAATCTCTTGGCAGATCGGCATATCCACCGCCAAACGCTGCGCCACGGAATTGACGGCGCGCGCCGCGTGCACGCCCTCCACGACTTGATCAATGCTGCTTTGCGCTCCGGTCACGGATTCACCGTGCCCCAATGCCATGCCAAATCGACGATTGCGCGATTGATCGTCGGTGCAGGTGAGCACGAGGTCGCCGAAGCCGGCCAGTCCCATGAAAGTCTCGCGAGCCGCGCCGAGCCTTACCCCCAGGCGCATCATTTCGGCGAGTCCGCGCGTAATGAGCGCCACCCGAGTATTGGCGCCGAATCCCATGCCGTCGGCGATTCCAGAGCCAATCGCGATGACATTCTTGACGGCGCCGCCGACCTCGACGCCTATGATGTCGGTCTGCGTATAGGCCCGGAAATTCGGGCCGGAAAAACTCAGCGCCAGCTCCATCGCAAAGCGCTCATCGCGCGAGGCCACAGTCATAGCCGTCGGCAGGCCGGCGCCCACTTCCTTGGCGAACGTGGGACCTGACAACACGGCGCCGGGCCTTGCGCCCAGGACTTCGCGCGCCACTTGATGCGGCAACAGGCCGGTTGCGGTCTCAAAACCCTTGGTTGCCCACGCGATCCGCGTTTCGCCGCTCAACAGCGGCGCAATTCTCTCCAGCGTCCCGCGAAAGGCGTGAGAGGGCACCGCCACCAGCGCATCCCGCGCGCCATTCAGAGCGAGCCTCAAATCGGCCGTCACATGCAGGTTCTCGGGAAAACTCGCCTGCGGCAGATAGCGTGCGTTGCGCCGGGCACGCAGCATCGCATCGACCTGAACCGGATCGCGCGCCCAGAGTTGCGTCGGGTGACCCTCGCGCGCGAGCTGAATGGCGAGGGCCGTTCCCCAGGAGCCTGCACCGATGACCGCCATCGGTTCTTGGCTCAGGCTCGGCATCTGCGCGCCCGCCTAGTTGACCAGAGTGGTCTGCTGGGACTCCGCCGCCTGAGCGAACAAGGCGTCGAAATTGACCAGCGGAAGAAGGAAATTCGGGAAGCCGCCCTTCACGATCAAATCCGAGATCACCTCGCGAGCATAGGGGAACAAGACCGCGGGACAAAAACTACCGATCAGGCGCTTCAAGTCATCGGCCGACGCTCCGGAAATTGCGAACACCCCGGCCTGCTTCACTTCGACGAGATAAAGCGTGGCCTCGCCCTGCTTTGCTTCGAGCGTGATCGTCAACAGCACCTCACGCACGTCCGCGGCCAGTTCCTCGGCCGAGGTGTTCATGTTGAGCTGAAACTTGGGCTCCCAGTTTTGATTGGTCGGAAGGCGCGGGCCGTTCGGCGACTCATATGAGCAATCCTTCAAGTAGACGGTTTGCAAGCTCACCTGCACCCCGCCGATTTTGGCCTCCGGCCCTGACGTTCTAACCTCGTTCATCACGCCCCCTGAATTAGCCGATCCAGTTCGCCACTGCGATCGAGAGCGAATAAATCATCGCAGCCGCCGATGTGTCTATCGCCGATAAAAATTTGCGGAACCGTGCGCTGGCCGCTGCGCGCCAGCATTTCCTCGCGAAACTTCGCGTCCTCATCCACGTTGATTTCGGTAAACTCCACGCCCTTCCCGGTCAGTAGAGTGTGCGCTCGCTGGCAGTACGGACACCAACCGGTCACGTACAGGGTAATGTCGGGCCGGGTCATTTCGCATGCGCTTTGCCACCCGAGGTCTTCGACAGCGGCAGATTGTCCTTGACCCAAGCATTCAGGCCGCCCCGCAAGTTGAACACCTTGGTGAAGCCGAGCTTCGTCAGAGTTCGCGCGGCGCCCGCGCCGCTGCTGCCGCTGTCGCAATAGGTAATCACGTTCCTATCGCGCCACTTCTTCAGCGATTCGGCCTGCGAGTCCAATTCCGCCGCCGGCACGTTGCGCGCATCGCCGATATGGCCGGCATCAAATGATTCCTTGCCCCGCAGATCGATGACCAGAGCACCCTGGTTCATGAGGCGCACCGCCTGCATCGAACTCAACGCCGCGAAGGCCTGAACGCGCTCGCGAATCTCGTAAAATAAGGCCGCGGCGGCTGCAAGGACCGCGCCGGTGGCTAGCAAGGAATGATTGCCAATGAACTCGAACAGTCGCTGCATGCGGCTAAAACGCTCTAGGTTTTTCGGGCGGGCAAGTATAGCAGCGGGCACAAGGCTTGTATGCTTGCCGTGATGCTTCGCTCCATCGGACACTTATGCTTGCTTGCCGCGCTCGCCGCCATGTATTGCGGCACGGCTTTCGCGGCGGCGGAACCGACGGATTCCGCGCAGGCTAAGGCGAAGCTGGCCGCCGTACGCGCGCGAATATCGCAGCTCACCACCCACCTCGGAGCCGAACTTGCGCAGCGCGACGCCTTGAACGCGCGGCTGCGCGACGCGGACCTCGACATACTCTCGAAGCGCAAGCGGCTCGACGGCTTGCACGCCGCCCAGCTTGCCGGGACACGGCGACGCGCTGAGTTAAGCAACGATGAGCGCCGCAACAGCAGTGCTCTTGAGACCGAGCGCGGCATTCTGGCCGCGCAAATGCGTGCGGCCTACATGATCGGCCGGCAAGAGCAAATGAAACTATTGCTGAACCAGGGCAATCCGGCAATCGTGGGCCGCATGTTGACATACTACGGATATTTCGCTCGCGAGCGCAGCGCCGACATCGGCGCCATCCGAGAACGCGTGCTGCGGCTGCAAGCGCTGGTCGCGCAGATCGAGCAACAAACGGCGGCGTTGCAGGGCCTCGAAGAGGATGCGCGGCGTGAAATGCTGGGCCTGGAGCAGGCGCGCGCGCAGCGCAGCGACGCGCTTGCCGCTCTCGCGCATCAAGTGACGAACGGCAACCAGCAGCTTGGGCGGCTCAAGCGCGAAGAGCAGGCCGTGGAATCCTTGGTGGCCGATCTTGCCCGCGTATTGCAGGATTTCCCGGTGGACACGCAGCAAAGCTTCGACGGGCTGCGCGGCAAACTGCCCTGGCCGGTGCTCGGCCGATTGACGGCCCACTATCAGGAACCGCGCGCCGGGGTGATGATAGAAGCGACTCGTGGCGCCAAGGTCCGCGCCCCGTACTTCGGCCGCGTCGTGTATGCCGATTGGCTGCAAGGTCTCGGGCTTCTGCTCATCATCGGTCATAGCGGGGGCTATTTAACTTTGTACGGGCACGTCGAGGTGCTCTATAAATCGGTCGGCGACTGGGTCGCGCCCGGCGACGTGATAGCGGCCATGAGCGATGCAAACGGCGCTCCGCCGCAGCTGTACTTTGAAATTCGCGATGGCCGTAAAACCGTCGACCCGAGAGTCTGGCTAAAGCCCAGCCCTTGAGCCCTCCCTGGCGGCTAGCGGCAGGACGCCGCTGCGGCGTATGCTGCGCTGATCGATGATAATCAAATCTCGCAACGTTCTATGGTTGGCGGCCGGCATCGCGCTCGGTCTGTCGCTGGGGCTGGCGCACGGCGTACTGGCCGATAAGTCAGCCACCATCGGCGCTGAGCTGCCATGGCAGGATGCCCGCATGCTGGCCGAGGTGCTCGAGCGTGTAAAGAGCGACTATGTGAATCCGGTCGATGATCATGAGCTTTTGCAGGCGGCAATCCGCGGCATGGTGTCCTCGCTGGACCCGTATTCGGCATTTTTAGACGGCGACGAGTACGACGAACTAAAAATAAGCAGTTCGGGCGAATACTCGGGCGTCGGCATTGAAGTGTCGATGGAAGACGACCAAGTCGTCGTCGTTTCGCCATTTGAGGGGTCGCCGGCGGCAGAGGCGGGCATACGAACCGGCGACGTGATAGCGACCATCGACGGAATCCCGGTGAACACCACGACTTTGTCCGACACGATCGGGCGCATGCGGGGCAAAGAGGGCACCCTGGTCAAAATAGGGATTCTGCGTCAAGGCAGCGCGGAGCCCCTGCTGTTCACTCTCAAGCGCTCACGGGTCGAGTTGCACAGCGTGAAAGGGGAATTGCTCGAGCCCGGGTTTGGGTATGTGCGCATCGCCCAGTTCAGCGAAACCACCGGCGATGACCTGGAAAGCGCGCTTAAGGATCTACGTAAGCGCAACGGCGCGCCGCTCAAAGGCCTGGTGCTCGATCTGCGCAATAACCCCGGTGGCGTTCTCGAGGCGGCGGTCTATGTCGCGGACGCGTTTCTGGATAAGGGCGTCATTGTGACCGCAAAGGGCCGTACGCCCGAGTCGAAATTTGAAATGGACGCGACGCCCGGGGATGACCTTAACGGAGCGCCGATCGTCGTGTTGGTCAACGGGGGGTCCGCCTCGGCGGCCGAAATCGTCGCCGGGGCTCTGAAAGATCACCATCGCGCGACACTCATGGGGCGCACCACCTTCGGCAAGGGGTCCGTGCAAACGGTCATGCCGTTGTCGGACGATCGCGCCATCAAGTTGACGACCTCGCTCTACTACACCCCCTCGGGAGTATCCATCAATCACAGAGGCATCGCTCCCGACATCGAGCTGCCCCGCGAGCCAACCCCGCCAACGGCACCGGTGCCCGCCGACGCACCCTTGCAGCAGCGCGATCCGGAGGTGAAGCGGGCACTGCAGGAGCTGAAGGCGCCGACCGTCCCCCGCAGTGGGTCGGTAACCGCTTCGGTTCTTTTAAGATAGCGTCGTGCGAAGCACCAGATCCATCGAAATATTGTGCTTGGCGCTGGCCACCCTGGTGCTCGTTTGGTCGCGCGCGCTGAGCGCGCAGCTATGGCCGGTGCTCGGCCTGCTGGGGATATTCGCCGCGGCTATCGTGGTATTTCGCGCCCGCCGGTTCTTCCCGCACCGTTCCAGAACCAAGCTGCTCATCGAGTCTTGGTCCATGCTGATCTTCATCACCGGCGTGTTGTGGTTCAGCGGAAAAAGCTCCAGCCCGCTGCTGAACCTGTACTTACTTCCCATCATCTTGAGCGCGCTCACCCTCGGGCGGATGATCACGCTGCTGCAAGTAGCCGTAATTTGCATCTGCCACCTGCTGCTGGCCGCGGCGACGCCGGGAATCGACGTGATATCGCTGACGTATGCCAGCAGCGCGGTGGGCCAACTCGCGCCCTTCTTATTGGTGGCGTATCTCACGACCACGCTGTCCGCCGACATTACGGAAGCCCGTGAACGCATCGAGAACCTGGCCCAAACCGACCCGCTCACGGGGCTTTTCAATCTACGCATGTTCAACGAGATATGGCAGCGCGCGCACGGCACGGCCGAGCGAGACCGAAGCGTGTACGCATTGCTGCTGATCGACATGGACCGGCTCAAGGATATCAACGATTCCTTCGGCCATGATGCGGGCAACAGCGCCATTACGCTGGTCGCGCAGTGCCTGCAAAGGAGCATCCGCGCCACGGATTCTGCTGCCCGCTTCGGCGGCGATGAGTTTGCGGTCCTTCTGCCGGGCGCTTCGCCCGAAATTGCCGACGCCGTGATCAAACGCGTGCGGCACAACGTGTTCAAGACTACGCTCGACCTTCGGTCCCGCATGATTCGTTGCAGCGTGAGCATCGGCGTGGTCAACTACCCGAAGGACGGCCGCGACATGCGTGAACTGCTAAGCATTGCCGATCGCAATATGTATCGCGACAAGGAATTGCGACGTGCGCCCGGCGCTGAAGCGAATGCCTGACGCGCCTTTAATGGGAATTAGCGGGGAATAATGGCAAAGTAAGCGATGGATCACGCCGCGCCGCGATTTACACGTGCTTAGCTAAACTTAACTTGAGTCAAATCCACCAAGACATAGAGAAGGCAATGGGGTCAACCAATCGAGGGCGCGCGGCGCTGGTTCAGGCGGCTGCGGGCATGCTTCTGGGTCTGTTGGCGTTTCAGGCGGCAGCGACGCCGGCGCGCGATCCGAAGCTCAAGTCGAGCTCGGTCTTCATCGTCGATCAAAGCGATTCCTCCGTCATCTATGCCCGTCATTCGGATGTCGCGATGCCCATTGCTTCGATCACCAAATTGATGACCGCATTGGTCGTTCTCGACGCCAAGCAGCCGCTGGATGAGCCGATCCGGATCACGCGAGCCGACCGGCAATTGCCGAGAGGCGGGACTTCGCGCCTCAGCGTGGGGAGCGTCTTGACCCGCGGCGATCTGATGCACCTGGCCCTGATGTCATCCGAGAATCATGCGGCGCATGCCTTGGGGACCAATTATCCGGGCGGAATCGAGGCAATGGTGAGCGCCATGAACGCGAAAGCCGCGGCCCTCGGCATGAGCAGCGCCCATTTTGTCGACCCAACTGGCTTGTCGAGCCAAAATGTGGCCAGCCCCGAGGACCTGTCCAAGCTGGTGATCGCCGCTTCGCACAATCCCACCATACGGGAGTATTCGACCGATCCGCAGTATTCGGTGCGGATTCAGCGGCGGCTGGTCGAATTCCGCAACACGGACAATTTGGTGGCCAATCCGACTTGGAACATCGTCGTGCAGAAAACCGGCTATATCGCCGAGGCCGGCAAGTGCCTGGTAATGGAAGCCATCATCGAGGGCCGGTCAGTGGTCATCGTGCTGCTCGACTCTCTTGGCAAGTACACTCGCGTCGCCGATGCCAAGCGCATCAAGACTTGGATGGAGACCAGCACCGCGGGGCGTGTTCAGGTGTCGATGCGCTGAGGGCGGGCGCTCCGTTTCGCTAATAGTGAACGGTGAAGTGAACACCCCAATTGAGGGGTTCGCCGAGTTGCGTGTAAAGCTGATTGGGGAAGTTCGGCGGCACATCGCCGAAGTAAAAACCGCGCACCGTGTAGTCCTTATTGAGCAGATTTCGACCCCACAAATACACCTCGTAACGCGGCGTTTCCCACCCCAGTTTGGCATTCACCAGACCGTACGGGCGGGAAGTAGTCCAATTCGGCGGCAAGTCATAGTAGAACGAGCCCATGCCGGTCACATCCAGCCGCGCAAACGGGCCGCGCGGATCCCGCCAAGTCGCATTGAGCGCGGCCTGCCAAGGAGGGGCATTCGGCAGTTCGCGATTTGGAAACACGACGCCGTCTTGCACGAATCCGCGATACAGCGTCTGGAGCAAGCCCAGTGAGCCGCCGACCTCGAGCTTCTGCGTGGCTCGCCACTCGAGCGTGCTTTCCAATCCATAGTTGTAGCCGGATTTTGCATTCCCGGTATAAAAGATGAACGTGTCGGGATTATCCGGAACCAACTGTTCCCCGGTCAGTAGTTGTTCCGAGTGGCGCACCATATAGAACAGCGACGTCTGTATCGCCACACTGCCGCCGGCCGGTTGCGCTTTGTACCCGATCTCGTAGTTCAAGTCGTATTCCGGACCGAAAAGCAATTGGTTCGCGGGCAACCCCGCGCTCAAGTTGAAGCCCCCCGCCTTGTAGCCGCGGGAGATCAGCGCGTAGATCTGCTGGCCTTTGGCGATGGTGTAGTCCAGCGAGGCGTGGCCGCCCCAGAGATTGTCTTCCGGATCGAACAGGTTGGCCGTCGTCGGCGCGTCGAGATTCGTAGTGTCATCGTCATAGTGCGTCGTGCGGCGCTCCCCGCGCAGGCCGACGGACCAACGCGCCCGAGTCCCGAGATCGCCGTCGAGCTGGCCGTAAAGCGCGCTGTTCAAGGCGTGATACTGACTTTGTATGACAGTCAAGCTGGTGGAATTCTGCGTCGCATCGTATGGATCCACATAGACTCCGGCGCTGGTGTCGCTCAAGCCCTCGCGCAGCTGAGACGCATAGGCTCCGAAAAGCCAGGATAGACCGTGTGGGGGCGTGACCCCGAGGCGCATCTCAAGACTGCGGGTCGAGCGGTGCCGGATCTGGTACTCGGTGTAATTATAGGTGTACGGCGCCCAAAGAACGGGGTTGCCCCAGTCGCCGTCATATCCGTAGTTGATCACCGAGTCGGCATAAGTCGCGATCGTCGTCAGGGTTGCCGGCCCGATGCCGCTATAGGTCGAGTGCGCGGAGATCCCGGTGGAATACTGACGGTCAACGCTGGGGTTGTCGGATTCCGTGACGCGCGTGTTGTCGATCGACCAGGCGTCATACCCATTGTCGATCTGCACCCGGAATACCGTCAGGTCCACGCGCCATTGATCGCTGGGCTCATAGCGCCACTTGCCGCGCACGGTAAGCTCGTTGCGATTGTCGGTATTATCGCGAGCAAGATACGCATTGTGGTAAAAGCCGTCGCTCGTGTACTGCTGCACTGCGAGTCGGAAGGCCGAGTCCAGCGCGGTTATGGGGCCGGTGATGACAGCGCCGTAGGAATGCTCGCCGTAGTCTCCGGCGTCCATCTCCACCCGGCCGCCGAAAGTGTCGGACGGCTCGGCGCTTTTGACGTAGATAAGTCCGGCGAGCGCATTCGCCCCGTAAAGAGTGCCTTGGGGACCCCGCAGCACCTCAATATGATCCACGTCGAACAACGTCGCGGCTCCGCCCAGCCCGCTGAAATCGATGTCGTCGATCAGAAAACCCACCGACGGGTTTGGTGCGCCTTGATACTGCTGCAGCTCGCCGATGCCGCGAATTTGGAAATATCTCGGCAGGGACGTATCGCCGGCCCAATTAAGGTTCGGCACCAACGCCATCACGTCCTCAAAATTTTGCTGCCCGGCGTCGCGCAAGGTCGCCGCATTCAACACGGAGACGCTGCCGGGCAATTCAGTCAGCGGAACCGGCCGGAGGGTGGCCGTGACGATGATTTCGTCCAGCTGCGTGTCGCTGCTGGTCGCATCGGCGCTGATTGGGGACGACGCCCCCATGGCCGCAAATAGGCTGATCAAGGCAATGACATTTCTAACCACGCTCCCTCCGCCGGTACTAGCCGGATCAGGTTCAATGGGTTCGCAGGTGAGCGCGCACTCGCGCCGCCGGCGTCTCAGGCCCTAAAGGCCACCCCAGCAAGAATCAAGACTGTATCACGATTGAATCAGGAACCGGACGGCGCCCACGATGCCGCCCACCAGCAGAATGACCATGGGTAGGAAGGTGAGCCCGTAGCCTACATGGCGTTTTGCGGGGTCCTTCACATAGCCGGCGGCGAAGATTTCCCTGCCGATCAAATAGACCACCCCGAGCGCCGCGGCGATGGCGGGATTGAAGTAGCGGCTGAACAGGTACAATGCGGGAACGAAGACGATCAATTGTTCCAGGGTATTTTGTTGCACTCGGAAGTAGCGCTCGAAAGTCTCGTTTCCGGTGATTGCCGGCGCTTTGACGCCGAAGCGCGTCCGCGCCCTCGCGACCTTGATTCCGAAGATCAAAAACTGCAGAAGTGCGAGCGCAGTCACGATATCGACATAAGCCATGGATGTTCTCCCGCGGTTATCGGATTCTAGCACCGCGTCGCGTGGTACTTTCCAACAGGCGCGGCAACGCAATCGCACAAGAGGCTCGA
The DNA here is from genome assembly GCA_003132425.1 of Gammaproteobacteria bacterium. Classification (GTDB taxonomy): domain Bacteria; phylum Pseudomonadota; class Gammaproteobacteria; order Steroidobacterales; family Steroidobacteraceae; genus Bog-1198. Next base: position 25,604 of record PKXS01000138.1, read on the forward strand.
AATCTGCATGGGAAATCCCCGTAAATCCACTCGATCCGGCACTCGCGGGTATGCTCACCTGGTAGAGGTGGACGTGCCGGTCTCGCGAGTCTGGCGTGCCTTGACCGATCCTGCCTTGATTCGCATATGGTCCGGCCAAGAAGCGCAGATAGATCCGCGCGAGGGAGGCCTTTATCTCCTTGGCAAACGCAATGCGGGCGGCCGTGAAGCGCACATCGATATCTTCGACGTCAATCGGCGCCTGCGCCTGATCTACCTGCGCGACCGAGACTCTCCGCCCAGCGACAGCGCCATCGTCGACGATTTTCTCCTCGATGTGCGCAAAGGCGAAGGAACGACGTCCCTGCGGCTGCTAGGTTCAGGCGTTTCCGACGCGCCCGCCTGGGACAAACACTATGTCCGGCTGCGCATGGCATGGGAGCGATTTCTGGCGCGAATCAAGGTCACCGTCGAAAGGCCGCCGCCTGTGAAGAAGCCCAGAGTCGAACCCAAGGATCCGCCGCTGCCGGGACTGGATTACTGATGTAGGATGCATCATGCTCGGTTTTCTCATTCGCGCAGGCATCGTGGCTCTCGGCCTGTGGCTTGCGACCATCTGGGTTCACGGCGTCTTCATCGACACTCCTGCTACCTTGATTCTCGCGGGTGTGCTGTTGGGAATCGTCAATTCCACCGTCCGGCCGATCGCCATCGTGCTGACCTTGCCGATGACCATAGTGACTCTCGGCCTATTTCTATTGGTGATCAACGCCGCGATGGTGGCCCTCGTGGCGTGGATGTTGCCCGGTATGCACGTGGCGGGTTTTGGGCCGGCGTTTTGGACCGCGGTAATCGTGAGCCTGGTTAGTATCGTGGGTTCGTGGTTCGTCGGCTCCAAGGGCAACGTCGAAGTGATCGTGAAGCGCCGCTGACTTGAGCGTTCCGAAAGCGCGATCGCTCACTGCGTCTTCGGTTCCGCGAGCGTCTTCGGATCGGTGAGGCTGCCGCCGGGCAGCGTCAAAATGCACACTCCGACGATAATGATCACCATGCCGATGAGCTGCAACCGCGACAGGTGCTCGTTCAAAAATTGCCAGCCCAGAAACGCCGCGATCGCCGGATTCACATAGCTATAGGTGCCGATCAGCGCCGGCGTGGCATTCAGGCTAAGCCATCCGTAGGCGGTGTACGCCAAGCATGAGCTGAAGAACGTGAGATAACAGAGCGCGATCATTCCGGGCGCATTCGTCGTCCAGCGCGCGGCATCGTCGTTAACAACGGCGACGCTCAACAGCATCAGTCCCCCGAGCAGCATCTGTAATGCCATGAACATGAGCGAACTCAACTGCGTGTCGATGCTTCGGTAGTACAGGGTGCCCAACGCCCAGCCGAAGCAGGCGATCAGCACGCCGAACTGTGCCAGCAGGCCCGAGGTGTGGAAGGCTCCCTTCGGTACGAACATCATTGCGGTCCCGAGGAATCCGATGACCAGACCGAGAATCGCCCACCGGGTCAACGGATGTCCGCGGCGGCCGAAAACGCCTAGGCCCGCAATCCAAAACGCCGACGTTCCATTGAGCAGGGCCGATTCATTGGTCGGAATGTAGCGGATCGCCCAGGTGTTCAAGCCATTGCTGACGAAGATCATAAAGAATCCGGCAATGAGCAGATGACGCCATTCGATCAAGCGGCGCGGCCATGCATCGCCGCGCCAGAAGTGGGCTACCGAGGAGAGCAACACCCCGGCGGTGACGAAACGTATCCCGGCGTACATTGCGAGCGGCAGGTGAGTGACCGCCATCTTCGAGAACAGAAAACTCGAGCCCCACACCAGATACACGGTGCTTAAGGCTAAAGCGAGCTTCGCTGAGTGGCGTGGGGCGACGCGCATGCTAAAGGAGGGGCCGTGAAGGAGCGCGCTTTAAGTCTTGCGGCGTGGCGTGCCTGCCCGAAAAGTCCAATAGCAAATTCCCAGTAGGATGATCGCCGCCAGCCACTTCCCGCCAAGTAGTTCGAAGCCGACGCTGAGGACATCCGAATTCTTGCTCCCCCAGATGCACATGGCGATGAAAATCCCCACCAGCGCCTCGCCGGTAATGAGTCCGGCGGCGAACAGCATGCCGTTCTGCTTGAGCTTGTCATGATCCTCGCCCACGCTGTGTATGAGATGCCACCGGGCCACCGCCTCGGCAACCAAGCCGCCCGCCAGAATGGGCGTCGATACATCGAGAGGCAGATAAATCCCTACCGCCACCGCCAGCACCGGCGCGCTCCAGCGCGATCCGATTCGTTTGAGGTACAAATCCAAAACGATGATCAATGCGCCTATGACCGCGCCGATCAGAATCATACCGCTCGGGAGAGTGCCGCCGAACATGCCCTCGGCGACCGACTTCACGAGATTGGCCTGCGGCGCGGGCAATGGCTTGACTCCCGGGTGAGCGGGCTCGCCGATGCCGTAAGCGAACAGCAGCACATTCATCACCGGCGCCATGACGGCGGCGCTGGCGAGCACGCCGACGCAGAGCATCACTTGTTGACGCCAGGGAGTCGACCCCACGAGCTGTCCCGCCTTGAGGTCCTGCAGATTGTCGCCGGCGACGGCCGCCGCGTTGCACACCACCGCGCCGATGAATACCACCGCCACGGCGCCGATGGCGGATTTTCCACCGACCATCCACATCAGAACCAACGACGCGAACAAGATGGTGCAAATCGTGATGCCCGACACCGGGTTGTTCGACGATCCCACGAGGCCGGCCATATAGCCGCTGACCGAGCAGAACAGAAAACCCGCCACAATCATGATTACCGCCATCGCAAGGCTGACGCCTATGCTGCCGACCACCGCGTAGTACAGCAAGAATAGCGGCACGACGAACAGCGCGATGCATATGAGCACCGCGCCCATGGGTAGATCGCGTTCGGTATGGGGTATTGCGGCGGACTTCTTCCCGCTCACCTGCAGACCGCTGCGGATGGCGGACCAGAGAGATTTGCGCAGCGACCATAGCGCCCAGAACGCTCCGGTCAGCATGCAGCCCACGCCGATGTAGCGAACCTGCGCGCGCCAAATGGCGTACGCCGCATCTTCCGCATCCAGGCCGACCAGCTTACGCAGCAACACCGGATCCTGCTGGAAGAAAAAGCCGTTATAGATCGGAATGGCCACCCACCAGGAAAAGAGTCCGCCGGCCGCAATCAGGATGGCGACGTTGAGCCCGACGATATAACCGACGCCGAGCAACGCGGGCGAAAACCCATACGCGAAGAAGGCGATGCCGCGCTCACCGAAGAATCCCTTGATCGTGAATGTTTCCGGAAGAAATCGCAGCCCCGAGGTGATGAGCTTGAACACGCCGCCGACGATCGCCGCAAGTCCGAGAAACTTCGCTCCTGCGCCGGGATTGGCGCCCACCTTGAGGACTTCGGCGGCCGCCACGCCTTCCGGGAAAAGCAGCTTCTGCTCGATGATCAGCGTGCGGCGCAACGGCACCGAAAACAAAACGCCGAGCAGGCCGCCCAAGCCCACGATCGCCAATGTCCACCAGTAATCGAAGCTCGTCCAGTGATGCAGCAAGATGAGCGCCGGCAGCGTGAAGATCGCACCGGCGGCGATCGAGGAACCGGCGGAGGCGCCGGTTGCCACGATATTGTTTTCCAGAATATTGGGCGGCCCAAAAAGCGGCAGGATCGCCATCGACAGTACGGCCGCGGGTATCGCAGTCGCCACCGTGAGGCCGGCGAACAAGCCGACATAGGCGTTCGCGGACGCAAGAATCACGGTGAGGATGATGGACAGTACGATTGCCTTCAGCGTGAGCTGCGGGGCCGGGCTTGCGCCGGTAGTCATTGCACGCCGCCCATTAGTTTCTTCACGGGCCGGCTGATGATCAGCAGCACCGCGCCGAGACCGACCGAAAAATAAACGATGTGCATGTATTGCCCCGGCATGGCGGCGACATTGCTCGCGTCGAAATCCCCGGCAATCAAGCTCGCCACGAGATTCCCCAAAGACGTCGCCAGGAACCACATTCCCATCATTTGTCCGACGAAGCGCTTGGCAGCCAATTTCGTGAAGTAACTTAAGCCCACCGGACTTAAGCAGAGTTCACCGAAAGTGTGCAATAGGTAGGTCAATACCAACCAGTAGGGCAACACTTTTGAACCATGCGCGACAATAGAGGCTGCCGCCGCCATGACCAAAAATCCCGAACCCATCAACATGACGCCAATGGCGAACTTTGCGGGCGCCGACGGATTGAGATTGCGCTTGGCCAACGCAATCCACATCCAGGCAAAGAGCGGGGCGAACATGATGATGAACGCCGAATTCAGCGACTGGAACCAAGCCGACGGGATCACGAAGTGCAGCCACCCAACCACGCGATCCGTGTAGCGCTCCGCAAACAGATTAAGCGAGGAACCGGCCTGCTCGAATCCGGAGAAAAACAGTGCGCACCCGATAAATAACACCAACATCACGATGCCGCGCCTACGCTCCTCCCGGGTCAGATCCGCAATGAAGAGGTAGTACACAAAGTACAGCACGGCCATGCCGACGATCACGTAGGTGATTGCCCGCGCCAAAACGACCGGGTTGACCGGAATAAGGCCGTAGCTCACCGCGGCCAGCACCAGCGCAGCAATAGCCGCTCCCACCCACAGGCTCAGCCATTGCGTGGCGCGGGCGCCCGAGGCCGCACCTTTCCCGGCTGCGGCGGGTGGAACGTAGACACCGGCGCTACCTAAGTACCGCCGCGTCAAATAGAACTGCAGCACGCCGACCGCCATGAAGATCGCGGCGGCGCCGAAGCCGGCGCGAGCGCCGAAGAGAACTTGGGCCTCACCGGTCACCAGAGGCCCCAGCAATGCGCCGACGTTGATTCCGATGTAAAACAAGGTAAATCCTGAATCGAGGCGCGCGCCGCCCTCCGGATAGAGCCCTGCCACGATGGCGCTGACGTTGGGCTTCAACAGGCCCACGCCGATCACGATGACCACTAGCCCAATATAAAATCCTCGCGGGCTCGCCGATGTTGCCAGCAGCGCATTGCCAAGCGTGATGGCCAAGCCGCCTGCCATCACGGCGCGCTGCGCGCCGATCAGCCGATCTGCGATCCAACCGCCCGGCAAAGCCGCCAAGTACACGGCCGCGTTGTACAGGCCGTAGATCGCCGTGGCCGTCTTGTCGTCGAGGCCGAACCCGCCGCTCGACACCGCGCCGACCAAAAACAGCACCAAAAGGGCGCGCATGCCATAGAAGGTGAAGCGCTCCCACATCTCCGTAAGAAACAAGGTGGCGAGGCCGCGCGGATGACCGAAAAAAGTCGCCGCCAACTTAAGCTCCGGCGCCGCGCGAAGGGGTTTCTGCTTCTTCTTTGGCGCGTGCCGCTATTTTGTCTTTAAGCAATATTCCCGCCATTACGATCCCTATCTCGTACAGGAGATACATCGGTATCGCCATTGCGCTCTGCGATACCGCGTCGGGCGGCGTCACGAAGGCGGCAAAGATGAATATCCCCAGTAATACGAAACCGCGATTCTTCTTCAGCGTCGAAAGCTTAACAAATCCCGTCCAAACCAATAGTACAGTAGCCACCGGGACCTCGAACGCCATTGCGAACGCCAGCAACAGGATCATCACGAAGTCAAGGTAACTTGCCATGTCGGTCATCATCTGCACGCCCACCGGCGTGCTGGCGACGAAAAAGCTCAGCATCACCGGAAAGACCACGTAGTAGGCGAACGCGGCCCCCAGGTAAAAAAGCAGCACGCTGGAGATCAGCAACGGCACCGCAAGCGTCTTTTCGTGCCGATACAGCCCGGGAGCGACGAATGCCCACGCCTGATAGAGCACAAACGGAATGGCAATGCCAATCGCCAGCATCAGCGCCATTTTGAACGGCACGGTAAAGGTGCCGACGACGCTGGTCGCGATCATCGTCGCGCCCGCGGGCAACCGGTGCATCAATGGCTTCGCGACGAACGTGAATAGCTGGTTCATGTATATCGCGCACGGAATAAAGCAAATTCCGACCGCCAACATCGCCTTGAGCAATCGATCGCGCAGCTCCAGCAAGTGCGAGATCAGCGTGCCTTCAGCGAGCTCGCCCGATTCGTCGGGCTCAGTCATTGGGCAGTTTGCTGTCGCCGGTCGCTGCGAGGGGCGGCTCGTTGGCGTGCATGGCTGCCGCGGTAGTCAAACGGGCGTCTCGAATCGCCGATGAAGAAGGTGCCGCGGCCGGCGGCGCAACGGCGGCCGGCGGTGCGATGGTAGCCGGCGGAGCGATGGTGGCCGGCTTGCTCTGCTCCTTTAGCAATTCCTCCGCGCTCACCTCGCGTTCCAATTGCTCGCTCAGCTGCCTGGCCATCGCGCGCGCGCGTCCCATCCAGTTGCCGACCTGACGCGCAACCTTGGGCAGCCGCTCCGGGCCCAGCACGATCAGTGCGATGGCCGAGGTAAGCAGGATTTCCGAAAATCCAACATCAAGCATGCGACATCAGGCGTTCGTTTTTGGGGGCGCCTTGACCTCGGTCTCTTGAGTCGCCGCGCCCGCATTGAAATCGGCGTCCTTTTCCTGCTTGAGCTGTTTGACCTGCTCTTCCGATTCGCCGTCATGCATCGCTTGCTTGAAGCCCTTAACGGCCGCACCTAGATCGGAGCCGATCGAACGCAATCGCTTGGTGCCGAAAATCACCAGAGCGATGGCCAAAATGACCAATAACATTTTTGAATCGAACATGTTGCTTCCCCGATTCCGCCTGTGAGCGATACGGCCTCAATGATACGCCAATGAGAGTATTGCATTTGACCGCTGGGCGCCGATGCGTGTTCGGTCGCATTTGGGCTTTTGCCTGAATTTAACTTTCCAGCCAGATGGTTACAGGCCCGTCGTTGGTCAGCGACAGCTGCATGTTCGCACCAAAGATACCGCTTGCGACCCGTCCATGCTGCGCGCGCGCCGCGCGCAACAAGGTGTCAAACAGCTGCTGCCCTTGTGCGGGCGGCGCGGCGCTCGAAAAGCTTGGTCGCAACCCCTTGCGGGTATCGGCCGCCAAGGTGAATTGCGGGACCAGCAGCAATTCCCCGTGAATCTGCAGCAGACTGTGATTCATCCTTCCTGCCTCGTCGGCAAATATGCGGTATTGCAGCATGCGAGCCAGCAATCGCAACGCGGATTCCTCGGTGTCGGCGGGCCTGACGCCCACCAACGCTACCAATCCGGCGCCGATCGACGCCACGATCTTGCCATCGATAGCGAAATCGGCTTCCACAACGCGCTGTAATAAGGCGATCATTTACAACGTGCCACCCACTTTCGGTTAAATATCGACATTGTGGGCCTGAGTTCGCGATTTTTAGCTATTTCCGCCATAAAGTGGGGGTAAATAGCACCAGGATGGTGAAAACCTCCAGCCGACCCAGCAGCATGGCTGCCGAACAGACCCAGGTCTGGAAATCGCTGAGAACCCCATAATTGCTTCCTGGACCCACCAGTCCCAAGCCCGGTCCCGCATTGTTGATGCAGGCCACGATGGCGGAGAGCGCCGTCAGAAAATCGAGCCCGCTGGCGAGCTGCAAGAAGATGAGCCCTACCACGCTCATGAAATACAGGAATACGAAGGCAAGCACCGCGAACACCACCCGGTTTGCGATGACCGTGCCGCCGACTTTGAGCGGCCGCACCATGTTCGGATGCACGAGTTGATTGAGCTCGCGATGGGCCTGTTTGGTGAGCACGAGCGTGCGGATCATTTTGATGCCGCCGCCGGTCGAGCCGGAACTTGCCACGATGCAGCTCAAGAACATCATCCACATCGGCGCGAATATCGGCCAGCGAGAATAATCCTGAGTATGCAAGCCGCTGTCCGTGGCTATTGATACGACATTGAATACGGTGTGGCGCAGGGTCGTCGGGAAATCCGGATAACTGCCTTTCAAGTACAGAAATATCGCCAGGCCCAGACAGCTGACGGCCAGCACGCCGATCACCGCCTTGGCTTCCGCATCGCGAAAATACGCCTTGATCCCGCGCTGACTCCAGGCGAGATAGTGCGTCGCAAAATTCAAGGCCGCCAAGATCTCGAACACCGTCAGCACCATTTCAATCGGCAGCGAATTGAAGTGCCCGATGCTGGCGTCATAGGTCGAGAATCCGCCGAGGGAGACTGCCGAAAACCCGTGACAGACGGCGTCAAACCAATTCATGCCCGCCACCTTCAGGCACCCGATGCATGCCGCCGTCAGTCCGGCATAGACCGCCCACAGCAGTTTGGCGGTTTGACCGATCCGCGGCGTGAGCTTGCTATCCTTCATCGGTCCCGGCATTTCGGCGCGATAAATCTGCATGCCGCCGACGCCGAGCATAGGCAGGATCGCGACCGCGAGCACGATAATGCCCATGCCGCCCACCCAGCTCAGCAAATGGCGCCACAGATTGATCGACCGCGGCAAAAATTCAAGCCCCGAGAGCACCGTGCCGCCGGTGGTGGTCAGGCCCGAGGCAGCTTCGAAATACGCTTCGGAGTAATTAATCGGCAAGTAATGCCACAGGGGAAATCCCGCTACCGCGGGCAGAGCGACCCAAGTCAGCGCGACCAGCATCAGACCGTCGCGAGTCTTGAGCTCGCGCTTGAAGCGCCTCGTCGCCAACCACAGCAGGGCGCCCAGAACGAAGGTGGCGAGGGCGGAAATCACGAACGACCACAGCGCCGGATCGAGCCCCCACACGGCCATAATCAGCGGCGCAAGCATGGTCGCCGCGAACACCATCATCACGAGGGCGAACACATGCGCGACCGGCAGTAAAATGTCTTTCACAGAAAAGAGGCGGAGCCTTGGAAGAGCTTTTCGACGGCTTCAATATGCCGGCGATCCGTCAAAAACAGGATCAGATGGTCATCCGGCTGCACGGTGGTGTCGTGATGCGCAATGATGACATCCTCGCCCCGTACGACGGCTCCCAGAGTCGTTCCCTCGGGCAACACAATGTCCTCGATGCGCCGGCCGATGACTTTCGAGCTATCCGCTTCACCGTGCACGACCACCTCGAGCGCTTCCGCCGCCCCACGGCGCAAGGAGTGAACGCGCACCACATCGCCGCGCCGCACGTGCGCCAACAACGAACCGATGGTGACCGTCTGCGGCGAGATGGCCACATCGATGGAGCCGCTCTCGATGAGCTCCGCGTAAGAGGGCTTGTTGATCAAGGCCATGACCTTGTGCGCGCCAAGCCGCTTCGCGAGCATGGCCGATAGAATATTGGCTTCCTCGGAATTGGTCAGCGCGGCGAATACATCGGCGCTGTCGATGTTCTCTTCGAGCAGGAGTTCCTCGTCCGCGGCGTCGCCGTGCAGCACCGTCGCGCTCTTCAACTGCTCGGACACCCGTCTGGCGCGTTTCGGATCGCGCTCGATGAGCTTCACCTGGTTTTTGCCTTCGAGCTCGCTCGCCAGGCGAAAACCTATATTGCCGCCGCCGGCAATGACCACGCGGCGGGCGGGCGCCTCCGCCTTGCGCATCTCCTTCATGACGATGCGAATATCCTTGCGCGCGGCGAGAAAAAATACCTCGTCGCCGTCCTCGATGACCGTGGTGCCCTCGGGTTTCACGCTTTTGCCGGCCCGGTAAATCGCCGCAACCCGAGCGTCGGCCGAGGGAATGTGCTCGCGCAGCGTACGCAGGGCCTGACCCACCAACGGACCGCCTTGCAGCGCGCGAATGCCGACCAACCGTACACGGCCGTCGGCAAAGTCGAGGACCTGCAACGCTCCCGGATACCGGATTAGCCTCGCGATGTATTCCGTCACCAATTGCTCGGGGCTGATCCACACGTCAACGGCGACGGCGTTCTCGCCGAAGAGCTTTTCCCGCTCGGTGTAATCGGCCGAACGCACCCGGGCAATTTTCTTCGGTGTGCGATACAGCGTCCAGGCTATTTGGCAGGCCAGCATGTTGACCTCGTCGCTATTGGTCAGCGCAACGAGGATATCGGTCCCGGCAATTCCGGCGGCCTCGAGAATGCGGGGGCTGGCGGCGTTGCCGTTCACGGTGCGGATGTCGAGTCGATCTTGCAAATCCCGCAAAATCTCTTCGTCCATGTCGATGACGGTCACGTCGTTCGCCTCTTCGCGAGACAGGTGATACGCCGCCGTACGGCCGACTTGACCGGCGCCCAAGATGATTATTTTCACAGCTTCATTACTCTACACGAACGAGATTGGCGTACGAGAGCATCAGCCACTTCATGCCTTGGCTCTCGAAATTGACTTGAATTCTGGCATGCGGACCGTTTCCCTCGAAATTAAGAACCACGCCGTCGCCGAATTTCGAATGGCGGACTCGGCTTCCCATGCGCATCGACGGCTCCGGAGACTCCTCGAGGGCGCCCCGGCGAGCGAACACCGGCCGCGACACTTGCAGACGCGGCCTGACCTCCTCGATCAATTCCGCCGGCAATTCGCTGATGAAGCGCGAAGGCTGCCCATAGGTGTCCACCCCATAGAGCCGGCGCTGCTCGGCATAGGTGATATAGAGATGACGCATGGCGCGGGTAGCGCCCACGTAGCAAAGCCGCCGCTCCTCCTCCATCTGTGGCGGATCGTTCAGCGTCCGCGAGTGCGGAAACAGTCCCTCTTCCAGCCCGGCGAGCACCACCAGCGGAAACTCCAGCCCCTTCGCCGAGTGCAGCGTCATCAGCGTCACGCGCGCCTCAGGATCGTACTGGTCCGCATCGCTCACCAGCGCTGCATGATCCAGAAACTCCGCCAGCGTCTCGCCTCGCTCCTGCGCATCCTGCGCCGCGTTCGCCAGTTCCTTCAGATTCTCAATCCGCGAAAACGCCTCCGGCGTCCCCTCCTCTTCGAGCGATCGGATATACCCCGTGCGGTCGATGATGAACTTGATCAGTTCCGGCAGTGTCGCCGCACCTCCCGGCTTGCGAAATCCCGAAACCGAGTCCTGATCGGGTTCCTGATCCGAGCCCGAAGCCCCGAGCCCGGTGCCCTGTTCCTGTGCCGCCGCATGCTCCACCGGAGGCTCCTCTGCAAACACCGAGAACTTCGCCGGTTCAAAGCTCTCCGCACCCTCCGCAATGTAATCGTCGGCTTCAACGTCATGTGTCAGCCCCAGCGTCCCCTGTGCGGCCGCGCCAAAGTCGAAGCGCGTGTCGTCCACCGCTGCCGCAAGCTCCGCGCCCGCCTCTGCCACTTGCGGAGCCACATCCGCCGTCAGCTTCTCGACGAAATTCGCGCCCATCATGGCCCGCGCATCCGTAATGATTCGCTGGAACCCATCCAGTGCCTGCAGGGCGCGCGATGGCAGCAGCTGCTTGTCGAGCGCCCGGTCGATCGCCGTCCACACGCTCGATCCCGTCTCCAGCGCGATCCGCTCCAGCGTCTCCATCGTCGTCTTCCCGATCCCGCGATGCCCGGAAAAGATATAGCCGTGCGCAATTCGGCCCTGTTCGAGAGCATTCAGCAGAGTACGCGTGACGTGCTCCTGCCCGGCAACGTCGGCAAACTTCTGGGGACGATATTTCCGTGCAAGAACCTGGTAGGCCATTTCGAATGCTTGATTGTATCGCCTGGATGGGACCTGAAATTTCCAGAACTTTCGAAGGCCGCCCGAACCCGGACTTTTTTCGACTGCTATTTTCTGAACACCCTTGCGGACAGATCGACCACTCGGTTCGAGCCACGTTCCGATACCGGAAACAGCGATGTCATCGCACGATCGAGCGTCACCAGGCGGCCCTTCCGATGCATCGCCAGGGCAACCAGATACGCATCGGTGATCTCACGGTATCCCTGGAGCCTTCTTCCGCACAGCGACAGAGCATGAGGAAGATCGAGATCGTCCGCCCAGAACACATGCCCGGGATGTTTGAGATTGGCCGCGAGAACATTCAATGCTTCGGTCACGCTCAGAGCGTCGGGAGTCAAAGCGGGGTTCGATGCCAGACGAACAAAGCCAGCCTGGGTAATCGGGCAGGTTGCCCAGTTCCTGCTACCTTCTGCGTGAAACCACGCGGTGACCTTTTCATGATCTTGCTGTGTCGGCACCCACAAGGCGAGCAGTATGTTCACATCGAGCAGAAAACTCGACGCTACCATTCGTCCTCAAGCTCCAGAACGCGCCTGGTGGGAATCATTGGGGAATCCGGCGGCAGCACAGGCAGGTATACCCCATCGACGCACTTCAGTTCCAGCGGCCGCGAAATTCCCCGCCGGATCAGGTTGCTCGCCGCCTTGCCCACACTCAGTTTCCGCTGCTCCGCGTACTCCTTCACCTGTTCCAGCACGTCGTCATCAATCGCCAAAGTGGTGCGCATAATGCTACTATGATGCCGCACTATGAAAGTGATGTCAAGATCTCCATCCTGGCATCAGTAGCCCGTGAATGATGACACTCCTCTACCGCCTCGCCACCCCCGCCGACATCCCCCACCTCGGCCCCCTCATCGAGGCCTCCATCCGTGGCCTCCAGACCCGCGACTACTCCCCAACCCAGATCGAACAAGCCATCGGCACCTGGCTCGGCCTCGATACCCATCTCATTGCCGACCAAACCTACTTCGCTGTCGAAGTCCCAACCGGATCCGAAAACAGCGCCAACCCCGACCGCCTCCCCACCATCGGCAATCTCGCCGCCTGCGGCGGCTGGTCTCGCCGCAAAACTCCATACGGCTCCGACCACCGCCCCAACCGCGACGACTCCTTCCCCGACCCGCGCTCCGACGCCGCCAAAATCCGCGCCTTCTTCGTCCACCCCGCCTGGGCCCGCCGCGGCATCGGCTCCCGCATCCTCGAGCTCTGCGAACAGGCCGCCCAGGCCGAAGGCTTCACCCGCTTCGAGATGGGAGCCACCCTCACCGGCATCCCCCTCTACCGCCACCACGGCTACGTCGAACACGAGCGCATCGATCTGCCCCTCGCCAATGGCGAATCCCTCCCCATCGTGAAAATGGCCAAAAGCTTTTAGTTGCCGACAAAGACGGCAACCGAACAAGCGTATGATTGCCGGGCTGAGAAGTCCCTGAAACGTCCCCCACGAAAATCAAACTGGAGGAAACATCGACATGAAATTTATGACCACATGGTCATTTCCCACCGGAAACATTCCTGAAGCCGCCGAGCGCTTCCTCGCCGGCGAAGCGACACCCCCTGAAGGCGTAAAGCTGCTCGGACGCTGGCACAACACCGACTGTAGCGGAGGCTTCGTGCTGGTCGAGACCAACGATCCGATCGCGATGTACGCGGATGCCGCCAAGTGGGCGGACTTGCTGGAACTGAACACCGTCCCGGTGATCGAAGACGCCGATGCCGGACCTGTGCTCGCGAACCGCTTCAAAAAATAACCTGCAACCCGGCCGGATACGCCGCTACTTCCGGCTCTGCTTACCGCGTGGCGCCGCAGTCCTGGGTCTGCTTTTCCTCCCCGCCCGCTTCTTCGCCCGCGCCCGCCGCCGGATCTCCTCCGGCGAATACATGCTTTTCCGGCAGTTCTTCGACCCGCAGTTGCATCGCGCCTCGTCCTCGTCGCCGTCGTAGAGGTAGTAGTCNNAATCCACACCCGCCCGTCCATCTCCTCCGTCTCGCAGTTCGGCTCGCACGAGTGATTCAGGAACATCGCCGTCCCATGCCCGTCGATCACCGTCTTCCCGTCGCCCACCCCAAACAGATAGGTCGTCGGCGAGTCCTGGTACTTCTCATCCGCCTCGTCTTTGGGAATGCGCGGCCCCGTGTACTCCACCACCCGCGCGCCTTTGCGGATCGGCGCCATCGTGTAGCACCCCGCTGCGTGAATTGCCGAAGAACGAATGATCAGACTCATCTCCACCACAATATCAACCCCTCAACCCTCCCCGAAATTTCCGCCGTCTAAAATAAAGGACAGATGCTGCGCCCCTCCCTCATCGCCGGAATCGTCCTCGCGCTTGCCCTGCCCCTCGCCGCCCAATCGCAGGACAACTCCAGCCAGCAGCAGCAAAACCCTCCCGCCCCAACCAACAAGTCCGCACAACAAAAGAAAGATCAGCTAAAGGACGAGCCGAAGAAGAGCACCGCCCAGGACAACCCCTTCCCCGAAGCCCAGTCCGAGGCCGCCGCCCACCAGTCCCAGCAGCAGCAAAACCCCAACGCAGCCCCGGACGCCCCACAACCCCAGTCCGCACCCAAAGCCGGTTCCCCCGACAAACCCGCCGGCCCGAACTCCTTCCCTGAAGCGCAATCCGAAAAAGCCGCGCACGACGCCCAGCAGCAGGACCAGCCCGACTCCGCTGCTCCGTCCTCCGACGAACCGAGCTACAGCTCCAGCCGCGTCAAGGGCCTCGACATGCCCACCACCGACGAGACTCCTCCCGCCAATCTCTCCCCCTCTCCGCTGCCCTTCGATACGAAGCGCGCCAAAAAAGACGCCAACATCGGCGACTACTACATGGAGTCCGGCAACTGGAAAGGCGCTTACGATCGTTTCCTCGAAGCGAACCGATCCGATCCCGGCAACGCCGAAGCCGTCTTCGGCCTCGCTGAATCCGCGCGTCACCTTCACCTCGATGACGAGGCTCGCCGCAACTACCACCTCTACCTCAGCGCTCTGCCCAACGGCCCCCACGCCAAAGAGATCCACAAAGCCCTGAAACAGATGGGCGCCGAACCCTGATCAATCCGAGCACTGATCAATCTCTGATTCAAATCTCAGTTCTGCAAGCCAGCGGAGCGATTCAGCAGTAGACGCGCTTTTATCAGCGCGCGATTCGACGGACGATTGAAACAAAATAACCTGCTGTTTGATGTGCCGAAGACAGAATAAAGACAAAACTTTGCCCGACACACGAAAGTCCTTGATGATGAAGGCGTGTACGACAGGACCTATGTATCAGGGCACGACTTCAACCGTCCCCGATGCCCCGCGGCCTGCAAAAACCGCACTCCCACCCCGTGCTGAAACGCCAGGTTCACCCCACAGC
>PKXS01000129.1 GCA_003132425.1 Gammaproteobacteria bacterium
AGGCGTCCATATAACAATCATGTACTGGAGCCCACTTGGCAACGATGGATACACTTATACACAAAATGTGTATTTTGCGAAATTCGATGCGCTGCTTGCCTGAAAGCCGCGAGGCTGTATATCTTACCGAAGATTGCGTCAGAGGTCGTCGAAAAAGCCGAACTCTTTGTAAAAACGGTGGCGAGCGTTTTTAGTCTTGACGAATTTTCCTTAGCGACAGAATGCGAAAACCACAATTCGAATAACGACGACAAAGTCTCGGAGACGAGTGGCATCTCGAAGATCGAGAAAACGGATGTTCGCCTGCAGCCAATCTCGTTAGAAGAGATTCGGCGCGAGGCGCGCGAAAACTGGTTGCGATCGCGGCAGCTGAAAATCGAAGGTGCAAAGGGTGTAGGTCGTAGCAAAGATACTGACCGTGACGTCAAAGATGATCAAAGTCGTTCCCTGGACGGTGATTTCGAAGAGTAAGGAAGTGGGTGGAGATGTTGCGAACCTCGCCAGAGCCTTACCCGACAAATCGCCTGTCTGGCTCAGCACGTCGTCTAGCCGCGACCAGCGCTGGAGCGACATCAGCATAGGTGCTGCGCGCGGACTCACCTGCCGACCATACGATTCAGGTGCTCGGGGTAGCGCTCGCCTTGCACGGTGATCTTCGATGTGGCGCTGTCGATCTCCAGAAGATCGTCCGGGGTCAGCGCGAGCGATGCAGAGCCATTGTTCTCCTCGAGGCGATGTCGCTTCGTGGTACCCGGGATCGGAACGATCCACGGCTTCTGGGCCAGCAACCAGGCTATTGCAAGCTGGGCGGCAGTCACGTTCTTGCGCGCTGCGATGGCCGAGAGCTGGTCGACCAATGCCTTGTTCGCTTTGCGGGCATCGGCCGTGAAACGGGGGACGACATTGCGGAAGTCCGTGCTGTCGAAGGTTGTGTTCTCGTCGATTTTTCCGGTGAGGAAGCCCTTGCCGAGCGGGCTGAACGCGACGAAGCCGATGCCGAGTTCCTCGAGCGTCGGCAGCACATCCGCTTCAGGGTTTCGCCACCACAGCGAGTACTCGCTCTGAAGAGCGGTCACCGGCTGAACCGCGTGAGCACGACGAATCGTCTGCGCTGCGGCTTCGGACAGGCCGAAGTGCTTGACCTTACCCGCATGGATCAAATCCTTCACGGCGCCCGCGACGTCCTCGATCGGCACGTCGGGGTCAACACGATGCTGGTAGAAAAGATCGATCGCCTCGACCTTGAGGCGCTTCAGCGAGGCCTCCGCGACCTGCTTAATGTGCTCGGGCCGACTGTCCAGGCCGGCCTGCTTGCCATCGATCAGTCTGAAGCCAAATTTGGTGGCAATGGCGACCTGCCCACGGAAGGGCGCGAGCGCTTCGCCCACGAGCTCTTCGTTGGTGAACGGGCCGTAAACCTCTGCAGTGTCGAAAAACGTCACGCCCTGTGCGACGGCCGCCTGGATAACCTCGATCATCTTCTGCTTGTCACCCGGCGGCCCGTAGCCATAGCTCATGCTCATGCAGCCAAGGCCGAGCGCCGATACTTCCAAAGTGCTGTTTCCCAGTTTCCGCTTTTGCATAACTCCTCCTAATGCTGAAAGGGTCGAGGCCTCACCGTTCCGACCTGACCGCCGCTGTGAAACAGAGTAGGCCGTCGCAGTTCTCCCGACTAGCCGCTAGAATACGAATGGACCTATGAATGGAGTGCATGGATGCAGCGCGATCAGCTCGCCGATCTCGCAGCCTTCGTCGCCGGGCGCTACGACGCGGGTGTTCGCGTCGGCGAGCAGGTCGCCAAGGACATGGTGGCCGTACGCATCGGCCCCGACATGAGGCGGCGGCCGACGCTCGCCGCGATAGCTGCCGTAAACTAGGCTCGCGGGGCGGCCAGCAATTGGACCCAGTACAGACCGTGCCTGGAACTGCGGCCCGCTGCATAGGCGATGCCCATCTCGGCGAACCTCGGGTCCATGATATTTTCGCAATGACCGGGACTGTCGAGCCAGCCTTGCACCACTTCCTCGGCCGATTTGGGGCCGTAGGCGATATTCTCACCGACTAATTTTTCTTGATATCCGGCGGCGCGGACCCGGTCCGCCGGTGTGTGCCCCGATTGATCCTCGTGTTCAAAGTAGTTGTGCGCGGCCATGTCGGCCGCATGTCCAAGCGCGACTCCGGCCAGTGTCCCGGACAGCCTCACGGGCGGCGCCGGTCCAAACGAACGTTCGCCGCAGCGAGTCCCGCGGGCGCGCACCCCGTTGACGAGCTGCAGCGCGCGCGATGCCAGCACCGGAGCATGCGAGCTGGCCGGCACCACATAGGCAGCAGCCAGCACGAGCCAGGTGTCCAAGCCACAGCGATAAACCCCGATATCGTGCAAGCGCTGATTTGTCACCGTGCGGCAGCTCGATCGCCTGATGAACTGAATCGTCGATGATTCCGGGCCGCTGATGTGCAAACCGGCCGTGGCCTCTGCCGCGTAGCCGCTGTATTCGGTTGCACCGGCGAGCGAGCGCCCGGCGGCCCACTGTTCGGCCGCCCGATCCAACAGCGCATTGTGATGAAGCGGCTGAGCAGCGGGTTGTATGCCGCCGCAACCGCCCTCGCGGAGCAATTGCACCGCGGAAATCGCATCCGCCTGCGTAGTTAGAGCTGCCGAGAGTCCGCCAAGTAAGACCAAAAGACTCCATGGCCGGCTGCGAGATAGGCGATTCAAGTATACGGCTCCTGCTGATCCGCTGGTCCCTCCAAGCGAGGCTACCCACAGTAACGCGCGCATGGCGCATCGGATGACGCGCATGGCGGACCTTGATCACAGAATTCACCGATCGTTACGTTGCGGCGCTCGGACCCACCGGCATTGACAGACACGCACGCAGAATTCGAGCCTCCAGCACCCTATGCGCCGCTGACCGATTCGTGCGCAGCGCTAATCCCTGCGCGAGCGGCTGCGATTTCGCGCGTATGACATCGCGGAGCTTCGCGAAGCTGTCCCAGCCTGCGGGCTCCTCACCGTGCAGCGAATAGAGCTGCCGCCAGTCACGGCAAAGCGCCAAGAGCAGAGCGTGGTACCGAGCGAGCCGCACCCGTTGGTCGGGCGAATCGACCTCCGGCACCAACTCCGAGCGCATATCGAGGATCAGCAAGTCCATCTCCGCGGGCGGCATGACCGGCCGTAAGAGCGAGCGTTCCATCAGCGGGCTGGCAGAACGCGCGGCATCGAACGCGTGGTGCTGGACCGGCGTGTCTGCCTTCTCGCTGCGAGCCACCAGCTCCCAGAACGATGCGCTGCCCGAGGTGTCGCCCACCAAATGTATCCGTTCGGTATCGGTCGGGTTCTGAACCTGGTGCAGGCGCCAGTTATCGAAGACCCACGCCTCGCCGGGTGCCATGTGCACGCTCTCACCGTCGCAGGTGAACTGCACCTGCGGCCTGGTCACGATCGGCACGTGCAGGCGTACGCGGTAAAACCAGTGGTAATTAATGTCGGCGTGCGGCGGCACGACTGCCCCCGGCGCCAAACGCAAGAGTCGCGAGCGGCTCCAGACGACCCCGAAGCTGGCGAGCAGTTGCCGCAGATAGGGCGAGCGCTCAAGATGCGGCGTCATGCGCATGACGCCATTCAGCTGTTCGTTCTCGCCGCCTTCGACGCTGATCAGGCGGACGGCAAAATTGCCGGTATCGCCGTTCGGGTGAGGTGCCCAGGCCTGCGGCGGCAGGGCCGCGACTTCCGTGCGCAGTCGATCGGCGTCGAACTGTACCGGCAGCCGATAGAATCGCTGGGGTAGCCGCATGGCGACTACCGGCTCCCGTACATGCTGTGCGTCATGGCCATTTCTCCCGAAGTCACGGCAACAGTGTCGATGATAGACCTGGTTCTGTAACAGCGCCCGAAGTAGGCTGCGCTCTTGGGACATGTGGGGCGCTGGAGGTACCTATCATGAGTGCAGCAATCACCGGCGGGTGTCAGTGCGGCCGGTTGCCATAAATTTCCACTGCCGCACGCACTCACTGATGGTCGCGTGGAATCGGTTCCTCCCAGCTCTTCGTCCGGATGACTGCTCCATCCCGCAATAGAGTCCGCGTGTACTTGTAGAAAAACGTATGCGCATCGCTCGATACATCGAGACGCCCGCGCCAGGTGAGCACATGATCCGTTACTGCCTGGATATACTGCGAATCTCCCCGCACGCGCGCAGTGTCCGGATGCGCATCGTCAATGTCATAGGTCAGCCGCTCCGAGTGATCGAATCGCCCCCATGGATAGGACACTGCGGTGGTGCCTGTCCAGATCACGGTGCTGCGCTGCTTGGCTTCATCGCGCAGTACCGTCCACTCACCGGGCCACGCGGCACCGCCGCCGCCGACTCCCTTGATCCCTGCGGGTTCTTCGATCGGCTCCGGCGGCGCGAACGCCGGCGCCTCCGGTCCGTGCACCGGCACGCGCGGCAGGACTATCCGCGACGCAGCGCCGCCGCCCAGCATGAGCGACGTCGTCATCGGATACGGTGTGGGCCAATTCATGGGCCAGAGCGCGTTGGAGACGGCCACGCGGATGCGGTGACCCTTCGGGAACACCCACGAGGCGAGATGCAAATCCAGCGACAGCTGATAGACCTTGCCGGGCGTTAGATCTTGCGGGTCTGCCATGGAATTGCGCTGGGCGCCGTTAATGCCGGCGCCCGTGACCAGCGTTACGCGTCCGTCCGGCGCTACATCGGACAGCCGCACGAACCAATCGGCCAACGGCGCATCGGCCGCCACTTGCAAGGTCACCCGCGGCAAACCCAGAATGGCGACCTCGTCCTCGAGCGCGGCGGAGTCATACGTCAAACTGTAGGCGTCGACCGGCCGCTGATCCGTCAACAATTCTCCCCACCAGAAGCCGGCCTCGACGCCTGCGGAGGGCACATATCGGAGCCGGTCAGTTCCGCTGCCGGATTTTTCCGATGATAGACGGTGCTCCGGCTGAAGATAGAGAGTCGTCGGCGTCAGGCCGGCCGGCGGCCAGCTCTCCGCGCGCCACTCGCCGGGCACATCCTGCGACTGGGACTCGGGCGCATGCCAATGCTGCTGATAGATGACGAGTCGCGGATCCTGGAGCACGCCCGTGTCGCGCCCTTTGAGCCAGTAATCGAACCAGCGTACTGCTTGATCGCGCCACTCGTAGAGCGGCCCGTAGTCGCTTTCATTTGGGAAGCCGTGGTTCCAGGGACCGATCCAGGCCTTTATCGGCGCCTTCACTTTCTCGAGCATGCGCGGGATGCTGTCTCTGTACCCATCCTGCAGGCCGCCGATCAGAAAGACGGGGACCTCGAGCTCGTCGATGGGCCGCAGCGGCGCGCGCCAGAACGCGCCGTCTCGTTGGTGCTTCATGTACGTCAGCGACCAGGGCGGTGAGTTCATGCGCGGGCCGATCACCGACTCATCCAGGCTGAAATCCGGAGCGCCGCTGCGCCCTTCGTCCAAATCCATCGTGAGCTCGAATTCGTCGACATGGAACACGCCGTCGATGTAGTGAACGTCTTCCTTGAACAGCTCTTCGGTAGCGGCCGCGGCCAGAATGGCCTTGAGCGCGGGCGGCTTTCTGAGCGCCATCTGGATCGAGTTAAAGCCGCCCCAGGATATTCCCAGCATGCCCACGTTGCCGTTCGACCATGATTGGCGCGCGAGCCAGGCGATGACCTCTTCCGCATCCTGCTGCTCTTGAGCCGAGTATTCCCGATCGGGTGGCGTGCCTTCGCTCGTGCCGAATCCGCGAATGTCGACGCGCGCGCCCACAAATCCGCGTCTCGCGAAGTACGTGTGCGTGCCGAAGTCGCGGCGCGCCTCATCATCGTCCTTTCGATACGGCAAGTACTCGAGAAGCGCGGGGAAACGTTCGCCGGCTTTGGCGCCTGCCGGCATGTACAGAGTGACGGCCAAGCGAACGCCGTCCTGCATCGGTATCCAAGTCTTCTCGAGATGCACGCCGTAGGTCGGCGCCGAGGGAGGAACGGCCGCATCCGCAACCGAGAGAGCGTCGGCCGCCGAGAGAGCGGCTGTGAGCATCAAAATTCGGTTTACCCAGCTCGGCATGCGTGCACCTGACAAAAAAACGCCTGCGGCAATATACGCCAGCAGCGCGCGCTTGATGCAGGCGCGTGGGAGCAGGGAGCGCGTGTTGCGAGAACCCCCTCACGGCGCGTGAGGCGGCTCCTTAAGCGTTGCGCTACCGGCAGGCGCGGGCGCGCCGTGCATTGGCGGAAGCCGGGTCCGCTACTCCCCATTCTTCAATGGGTTACCGATCCGCAAGCGCCGCACGCCGCCGGCGAGGATGCGTCTCTTCAGTCACAAAGCTGTGTCCGGCGCAGAGTTCGTGCCGGTGTGGTGGATTTGACAATACCGCTGCGGGGGATTCTTATACCCTGATATAAACTGTGGGGATGCGCGAGATGTTCCATTGAACAGCGCTTCGGAGACCGTTGGGACGCTCGATGTCGCTGTCGCGCACGCAGCGCGGCTTCTCGAGAAGAATCCGACACTCGCCGCCGAGCAGGCCGACGAAATCTTGAAGTCGGTCCCTGGCCATCCGTATGCACGCCTCATTCTCGGAACGGCGAAGCGACTCGCCGGTCGGACGCAGGCGGCACTCGAGGTACTCGAACCGCTCGCACGTGAGCAGCCGCACTCGGCGCCCACACACTTAGAACTCGGCATCGCTCTGGGCGAGGCGGGCCGCGGCGGCGCGGCGGTCGCGGCGCTCCGGCGCGCCGTGCATCTGAAACCAGATTCCCTGGATGCCTGGCGTTTGCTCGCCGATCAGCTCGACTCCCAGGGCGATGCGAACGGTGCGGACCAGGCTCGCGCCTGCCATATCAAGGCGGCAACCAAGGATCCGCGGCTTCTCGAGGCTGCGGCCGCTTTGGTCGCGAATAATTTGCCGATCGCCGAAGCGAGGCTGCGCGCTCATCTGCAAGAACACCCGAGCGATGTCGCTGCGCTGCGCATGCTGGCGGAGGTTGCCGCACGGCTTCGCCGGTACGCGGACGCGCGAACGCTGCTCGAACGCTGCCTGGACCTCGCTCCGAGTTTCGATGCCGCTCGCTACAATTACGCGATCGTCCTCAACCGGCAGGCGGCGGGAGCGATGGCATTGCCGCAAATCGAGCGGCTGCTGGCGAAGGAACCTCGCAATCCAGGTTACCGGAACCTGCAGGCCGCGATCCTCGCGAATCTCGGGGACTTCGCCGCGTCGATCGATGTCTACGAGGCGGTGCTGAAGGAATTTCCGCGGCAGCCGAAGATTTGGATGAGCTACGGCCATGCCCTGAAGACGGCGCGCCGCAACCCGGACAGCATCGGCGCCTACCGTCGCGCGATCGCGATGCAACCGACATTGGGCGAGGCTTACTGGAGTCTTGCCAACCTGAAGACATTTCGCTTCTCCGCGCAGGATGAGCTCGAGATCCGCAAGGCGCTAAGCCGCAGCGACTTGAGCGATGAGGATCGGCTGCACTTCGAATTCTCGCTCGGCAAGGCATTGGAGGACGAGGCGTCGTTTGAGGAGTCGTTTGTCCATTACGCGGCCGGCAATGCAATCCGGCGCAAACAGCACCCCTATAGCGCGGATGAAAACTCAGCGTACGTGCGCGGCTCGAAGGCGCTGTACACGGCCGAGTTCTTCGCGGCGCGTGCCGGGAACGGCGCGCGGGCGGCGGATCCCATTTTCATTGTCGGCCTGCCGCGCGCCGGATCGACCTTGATCGAGCAAATCCTGGCGAGCCACTCGCTGGTTGAGGGCACGATGGAGCTGCCGGACATTCCACAGATCGCCCGCGAACTTGCGGGCCGGGAGGCACGGGATGAGGACCTGCGCTTCGTGCAAGCAGTGGCGGCACTTAATCCGGAGCAGCGGCTTGCGCTGGGCGAGCGCTATCTGGCGGGAACGCGGATTCAGCGCAAGTCCGATGCCCCGTTCTTCATCGACAAGATGCCGAACAATTGCCTGTATGTCGGCCTCATTCACCTGATTCTGCCGAACGCCAAAATCATCGACGCCCGCAGGCACCCGCTCGGCTGCTGTTTCTCGGCATTCAAGCAGCATTTTGCGCGCGGCCAGAACTTTTCCTACGGGCTCGAGGATATCGGCCGCTACTACCGCGATTACGTGGAGCTGATGGCCCATATGGATGCGGTGCTGCCGGGGCGAGTGCACCGCGTCTTCTATGAGTCGATGATCGAGAACACCGAGACCGAGGTCCGGCGGCTGCTGGAGTACTGCGGCCTGCCCTTCGAGGAGCAGTGCCTGCGATTCTACGAGAACGAACGCGCGGTGCGCACCGCAAGTTCGGAGCAAGTACGGCAACCCATTTTTCGAGAGGGCATGGACCATTGGCGGCACTACGACACCTGGCTTGGCCCCTTGAAACAGGCGCTGCGTCCGGTACTCGAGAGCTATCCTGCAGTGCCGAGCTTTGCGCCATCCGCCGATTCCGCTGATAGTCGATAATTCTTAAACTCCGGGAGCAAGGGAAAACCATGACTCATAGCCGACTGACCACTACCAGGCACAAGGGCCTGAACCCCGCCGGCCGATCGCGCGGCCGCCACCTGTGGCGCTACGCGCCGCTCGCCTCGGCCATCTCGGCGATACTTGCCGGCGTGCCCGTGGCTCGCGCCGACACGGCGCAGGCCCAGAGCAGCGATACGCTCGAAGAGGTCGTCGTCACCGCGCAGAAGAAGACCGAGAACCTGCAAAACGTGCCGATCAGCATCGAGACGATCAGCACTGAAAAGCTCGCGCAGCTCAACATCGCGAACCTTGATGACTATGTCCAATACCTGGCCGGCGTCACGACCATCAAGAGCATAGGCCAGGGCGGCAACGGCATCGGCACGACGCACGTCTATATGCGCGGCATCAACAGCGGCCAGGACGGCAACCATTCCGGGTCGCAGCCGACCGTCGGGACTTATTTCGACGAGCAGCCGGTCACGACCATCGACGGCACAGTCGACATGCATGTGTATGACATCGCACGGGTGGAGGTGCTCGAAGGGCCGCAGGGTACCTTGTACGGGGCGAGTTCGGAGGCGGGCACCATCCGCATCATCAGCAATAAGCCGGATCCGACCAAGTTTGAAGCGAGTTACGATATCAGTGGCGATGCGATAACCAACGGCGGAGGCAAGGGCTGGAAGGCCGAGGGCTTCGTCAATATCCCGCTCTCACCGATCGCGGCGGTGCGTCTCGTCGGTTGGGACGAGCATGACCCCGGCTACATCAGCAATGTCGCCGGAACCGATGCCAATGCCGGTATCTTGAACGGCAACCGGACATTTCCGACCTGGACCGGCGCCACCGGCCTGACCTTGAGCAACGCCGACTCCGTCAGCAGCAACTACAACACCTCCGAGACCCGGGGCGGCCGTGCCGCCCTGAAGCTCGATCTCGGCGACAACTGGACCGTAACGCCCACGGTGATGGGCCAGTCGCTGGGCGCGGTCGGCTTCTTCGGCTATGACCCGGCCGTCGGCCCTCTCGAGGTTACGCACTTCGGGCCGGAGAACGATCAGGACTCCTTCACCCAAGAAGCGCTTACCGTGGAGGGCAAGGTAAGCGACTTCGACATCGTGTATACCGGCGCGTATTTCGTGCGCAATCAACACTCGATCGCCGACTACGCCGATTACTCCTACTTCTATGACAAGTATTTCGGGTCGGGAGCCAATTGGGTCAATAATGCCGGAACGCCTGCCGAACCGCAGGAGTTCGTGATCGAGAAGCATCACTATACGAAATGGAGCAATGAGCTGCGCGTGACCACGCCGCAGCAGTATGCGGTGAAAGGCACCGTCGGCATCTTTGCGCAGCGCCAGGTGCACGAGATCTGGGAGGACTATGTGTTACCCGGCCTCGGCGGCAACCCGTATGCATTCAATCCCCAAGGCCTCGCGCAGCAATACGTCATCCCGACCCTCGATAACAATACTATCTGGCTCACCGACGAGGAACGCGTGGATCGCGATTCCGCCGCGTTTGGCCAAGTGACCTGGGACATGACCTCGGCGTGGTCCGTGACGGGGGGCATGCGCTTTTACAAGTATGACAATTCCATTCAAGGGTACTACGGCTATTCAGCGAACTATCAGACTAAGATCGGTGCCGGCTCCGGCATGAACGCCTGCGGACCGCCGGGGGGTCCGCCCAATATCGCGTATGAGCCGTTCCACTACGCGCCCTGCACCAACCTCAATGCCGCCGTGTCGGACACCGGCCACACGGAGCGGCTGACGCTGAACTATAAGATCGATACCGACCGAATGGTGTATGCGACTTACTCGACCGGATTTCGGCCCGGCGGCGTGAATCGTGTCTACGATGCCGCGATCAAGGCTATTTACCCGCCCTACCAATCCGATCAATTGAAGAATTACGAGATCGGCTGGAAAACCCAGTGGTTCAACAATCGGTTGCGGTGGAACGGGGCCGTGTTCCTCGAGGACTGGGACAACTTCCAATTCTCCTTCTTAGGCCCCAACAGCGTGACCGTGGTACAAAATGCGGCCTCGGCGCAGAGTAAAGGTATCGAGACCAATTTCGAGTGGGCGGCGGGAGCCGGATGGCTCTTCAGCGGAAGCGCCACGTACCTTGACTCAAAGCTCACCTCGAATTTCTGCGGTGGATACATCCCCGGAACGCAGACGCTGCAAACGAACTGTCCGGGTCAAGTTAACGGCCCAACCGGATCACCGATACCGTTTTATGATGGATCGGTTACCAAGGGCCCGCTGGCACCCTCCGGCACGAGACTGCCGGGTACGCCGAGGTTCAAGAGCAACCTCATCTCGCGCTACAGTTTTCCGCTGGGGGATTGGAACGGCTATGGGCAAGCGGCGTACGTCTATCAGGATTCGTCGGTGCCTCTGATGTTCCCGGCGTTCTACACCAACGGCCAAAACGGCCAGGAGCATCTCGGCGAGTTGCCGCCCTACAGCCTGGTGAATATAGCAACCGGTGTCGAGCGCAACGGCCTGCAGGTTCAGGTTCGTTTGGAAAACGTGTTCAACACCTTGGGAGAGTTGACGCGCTTTTCGGCCTGCACGCCGACCAGCTGCAACCAGCCGTATATCATCCCGGTACAGCCGCGGACCGTCTGGCTCCAGTTCGGGCAGAAGTTCTAACGCCGGCGGGGGGAACGGGAATCACCGGCGGCGAATCGCCGCCGGTGATATCGGCACTCTCTCCAGGCCGGTGCCTCGCCACACCGGCAGCGATAGCAGCAGCGCGAGCACGGCGCTGCCCGCCAGCAGCGCGAGCGTGCGATTGTAATTGCCGGTGAGGTCGAATACCCAGCCGGCCGCCGGACCCGCGAGCAGCAGCGTCAATATTTCGCAGAAATACCAGGCGCTGTAGCTGTAGGCCACGCTCACTTTCGGGAAGCGGCGCCGCAGGAGCGCGACAAAGTATAAATCGCTGCCGCCGATGGTGATGCCGAAGCACGCCGCCAGGCTCACGAGCGCCGCGACCGAATGGCTCCGGGCGACAACCAGCAGCGACAACGCGCCCGCCAGCATCAGCAGGTGCATGCCGACGCCGACGCCGCGCACGGAGTAGCGGTCGAGAATCCAGCCAGTGCCCATTCCGCCCAATGCGGCGAAGCCGGCGGTCGAGCCGAGGACCAGGGATGCCAGGCGCGGCGTGAATCCCGCGCCTACAAAGCGCACGTGAAAATTGCCTTCGGCACCGACGCCGCCGTGTATCCCCATGGCCAGAACGCGCATGAGTTCGAATTGATGGTGCCAGCGGGAATGCCGCCGATGTTCACGATCCAGGCTGCCACCATGAGCGCCGCGCAATTGCTGAAGCACGACAAGGATCTTGGCAGCGTCGCGCCCGGCAAGATTGCCGATGTGATCGCGGTTCCCGGCAATCCGCTCGATGACATCTCACTGATGAAGCGCGTCAGTTTCGTCATGAAGGATGGAGTCGTGTACAAACTGAATTCGGCGCCTGTCGAGTTATTTCACTAGCGGCCGCGCGCGTTTGCGATTGATCGCGTCGCGCAATTCGGCCGCGGCGGCGTGTACATCGCTGCTCGCGCCGCCGCCCGCGTAAATAATGCCGCGAGAGGAGTTGATCAGCAGCCCGGTGCCCTGTGCGTTGAGACCCGCCGCCAGCGTTGCATCCAGATCCGCGCCCTGCGCTCCGATTCCGGGCACCAAGAACGAGATCTCCGGATGAGCGCGGCGCAGCTCGGCCATTTCGCGAGGGAATGTGGCGCCCACCACCAGCATCAGATTCTGATGCTGGTTCCAGTGCCGAGCGGCGCGTTCCGCGACCCGCCGATACAGCGGCACGCCGTCGATCAGAAGGTCCTGAAAGTCCTTGGCGCCGGGGTTTGACGTGCGGCACAGGACGATCGCTCCGCGATCCGGCCGAGCCAGGAATGGGCGTACCGAGTCTTCGCCCATGTAGGGATTCACCGTGACGGCATCGGCGCCGTATCGCTCGAAGGCTTCGCGCGCATACGCTTGCGCGGTGTTGCCGATATCGCTGCGCTTGGCATCGAGGATCACCAGCGCCGACGGCGCGCACTCGCGGATGTAGCGGATGCTTGCGGCGAGCTCTGCTTCCGCCCCCAAGGCGCTGTAGAACGCAATTTGCGGTTTGTAGGCCGCCGCGATGCCGAGGGTGGCATCGACGATGCGGCGGTTGAACGCATACAGCGGCTGCGGTTCGGCTGCGAGGTCAGCGGGAAGTTTGGCGGGGTCCGGGTCCAGTCCAACGCACAGCAGACTGCCCATTTTCAATTGAGCTTGGGCGAGTCGTTCGCTGAACGTCGGCAGCATGGCCCATCATAGCGAGCGCGCCGCTCATTAGGGAGTATGCTAAACCGTTCACGTGAGAACATGCCTTGCCAGTTAAGCCTCGTACCGGACCGCGATTAGTTCTACAGCCGGCAAGCCGCCGCGCTGCACGGCACACAAGCACGAGCGCGCTGAAGCGTTTTTTTGCGATTGCCGACATTTGGGAGCTGTCGCCGCTGCAGCAGTGCCGGTTGCTGAAGATTCCGTCGCCGCAGGTTCTCGAACGGTACCGACTCGGCCAAGCGCCGCGCCTATCGGCCACCCAACAAGAGCGGGCTGCGTTGGTCGCCAACATCCAGTATTCCCTGACCGCTGAGTCCGGCCCTAAGGACCGCGCTTGGGCGTGGATGCACGCGCCTTCGATGCGACCGCCGTTCGAGGGCGATAGTCCACTTTACTTTATGTTGGAAAACGGTTTGCCGGCCCTGCGCGAGGTGGCGCGCCTGCTGGTCCGCGAGAGCGAACCCCGGCGACCTAGGCTATACTAACGGGCTATTCCGAAGCGAGAGTGGCGGAATTGGTAGACGCGCTGGACTTAGAATCCAGTGGGGTAACCCGTGCGAGTTCGAGTCTCGCCTTTCGCACTAAGACGCACGGAGGGTTGACATGCAGGTTTCCGTCGAGAGTATCGGCAAGCTGGAGCGGCGCATGCAGGTGCAAGTGCCGGCCGAGCGCGTGAGCAATGAAATTGCGACGCGCCTGAAGACCTTGAGTCGAACGGCACGATTGAAGGGCTTCAGGCCGGGCAAGGCGCCGCTGAAGGTGATCCGGCAACAATTCGGCATGCAGGTGCATCGCGAAGTGATCGGCGAGTTGCTGCAATCAAGCTTTGCCGAGGCCGTTTCTCAAAAGCAATTGGCGCCGGCAGGCAGCCCGCGCATTGAGCCGCAAAGTGTTGCCGAGGGCCAGGACCTTAAGTATGTCGCCACCTTTGAGGTTTTCCCTGAAATTGCGCTGCAGCCGATCGATGCGCTGGAAATCGACCGTTCCGCCGCCGAGGTCACCGAGAGCGATGTCGACGCGATGATTGAGCGCTTGCGCAAGCAACAAATGAAATACACCCCGGCGACTCGCCCGGCAATGATCGGCGACAAGGTGTGGGTTGATTTTGAAGGAGCCATCGACGGGGCGGCATTTGCCGGCGGCAAAGGCGAGAACGTCGCCCTCGTGTTGGGCGAGGGGCGGATGCTGCCGGAACTTGAACGAGGGCTGATCGGCACCGGCGCGGGCGATCCGAAGCAGATCGAGGTGAATTTTCCCGCGGACTACCGCGCCACGGAGCTTGCCGGCAAGCTCGCGAATTTTCAGGTTCAGGTCAAGACCGTCGAGGAATCCTCGCTGCCGGAGCTCGACGAGGAGTTTTGCAAGGCCTACGGCGTCGCCGAGGGCGGCGTACCTAAGCTGCGCGAGGACGTAAAAGCCAATATGCGGCGCGAACTCGCGCAGAATCTGCGCAATCGCAATAAGTCAGCGGTGCTGGACAAGCTGTTCCAACTCAATCCGATCGATGTGCCTAATTCCCTGCTCGAGTCGCAGATCCGTGACATGCAGGTCGAAGCGATGCGCCGCGCGGGAACGAAGGACGTGTCGCAAGCGCCGCCTCGCGAGCCTCTGGTTGAGCCGGCGCGGCGCCGCGTGGCGCTGGGACTCATCCTCAATGACATCATCCGGCGCGAGAACCTCACGGCCGACCGCGCGAAAGTCGACGCGCGGCTGGACGAGATGGTCGGAGCCTACGGAGACAGCGTGGCATTGAAACGCGCCTATCAGCAAAATGCCGATGCGATGCGCCAGGTGGAGAGCTTGGCGCTGGAGGATCAAGTGGTGGACTGGGTGCTAAGCCATGCGAAGGTGCACGAGAGGGTCTCGAGCTTCAAAGAACTGATGAACTTCGAGGCTTGAAGTAAGTGAGGCGCAACCCTTGAAATGGTCTAGGCGCGGCCTCACTGATCGCTTACCGGCGCTAGGGGATATTTTTCAGGGCTAATCTAAAGGGCGGTTATTCATGACGACTCGCGCACTCAATCTGGTTCCCATGGTGGTGGAACAAACCGCTCGCGGCGAGCGAGCCTACGATATTTATTCGCGGTTGCTCAAGGAACGGCTGATTTTCATCGTAGGTCCGGTCGAGGACTACATGGCCAACTTGGTCGTGGCTCAGCTGCTGTTCTTGGAATCGGAGAATCCCGAAAAAGACATCGCGATCTACATCAATTCGCCCGGCGGCTCGGTGAGCGCGGGCCTCGCGATCTACGACACCATGCAATTCATCAAACCGGACGTGAGCACCATCTGCGTGGGGTTGGCGGCCTCGATGGGCGCGGTACTGCTGGCCGGCGGCGCCGCGGGCAAGCGCTACACCCTGCCGAACTCGAAAATCATGATCCATCAGCCGTCGGCCGGCTTTCAGGGCCAGGCCTCCGACATCGATATCCATGCCCGCGATGTGATGGAGACCAAGGAACGGCTCAACGGGATACTGGCCAAGCACTCCGGCCAGACCATCGAGCGAATCAAGCAAGACAGCGACCGCGACAACTTCATGAGCGCGGAAACTGCCCGTGCTTACGGTTTGGTCGATTCCATGCTTGAGAAACGCGGCGATATTCCGTCCAAGGGCTAATGAGGCCAAATGAGGGCTATGGTGGCTCAATGGGGCCTTTCCCTTAGTGCGGGCGCGGTGCGGACCTCGGTCACAGCCTTGAATTCCTTATCTTTGCGCGAGGTCGGCCGGGTGCTATATAGTCGGTACCGTAGCTGCGTGACCCGCGATGAGCGGGGCGCGGTCAACTTGAGGACAGCATGAGCGAAGATTCGCGCGGCAAACATGATGACGGCAAGCTGTTGTATTGCTCCTTTTGCGGTAAGAGCCAGCACGAGGTACGGAAACTAATCGCCGGACCTTCCGTTTTCGTCTGCGACGAGTGCGTGGAGCTGTGCAATGACATCATTCGCGAGGAGCTCGAGGAACGCGCCGAGCGTACCCGCGACAAGCTACCCAAGCCCCAAGAGATCAAGAAGGTTCTGGACGAGTATGTGATCGGTCAAGAGCGCGCCAAGCGCGTCTTGTCGGTCGCCGTCTACAACCATTACAAGCGGCTGCAGACGCGCGGCGCGGAAGGCGTGCGTTCGCGGGACGAAGTTGAGCTTGCGAAGAGCAATATTCTGCTGATCGGGCCCACCGGGTCCGGCAAGACTTTATTGGCGGAGACGCTGGCGCGCTTGCTGAATGTGCCGTTCACGATTGCCGATGCGACCACCTTGACCGAAGCGGGCTATGTCGGCGAGGACGTCGAGAACATCATTCAGAAGCTGCTGCAGAAGTGCGATTACGACGTCGAGAAGGCGCAGACCGGCATCGTCTACATCGATGAGATCGACAAGATTTCGCGCAAGTCCGACAACCCATCCATCACGCGCGATGTGTCCGGCGAAGGAGTGCAGCAGGCGCTGCTGAAATTGATCGAGGGCACGATCGCTTCGGTGCCCCCGCAAGGCGGCCGCAAGCACCCGCAGCAGGAGTTCTTGCAGGTCGATACCACGAATATATTGTTTATCTGCGGCGGCGCGTTTGCGGGTCTGGAAAAGCTCATCATGAACCGCACTCACAAGAGCGGCATCGGCTTCGTCGCGCAGGTGCGCGAGCAGAACGCCCGGCCGCACGGCAACGATGTGTTCCACGACACGGAGCCGGAGGACTTGATCAAGTACGGCTTGATTCCGGAGTTTGTCGGTCGCCTGCCGGTGGTCGCGACGCTGGAGGAGCTGGATGAAGAGGCGCTGATCTCCATTCTGATGCAGCCGAAGAACGCGCTCACCAAGCAGTACCGCAAATTGTTCGACATGGAAGGCGTGGAGCTGGATTTCCGTGAAGACGCGCTGCGCTCGGTGGCGCGCAAGGCAATGCAGCGCAAGACCGGAGCTCGGGGTTTGCGCACCATTCTCGAGAATGTGCTGCTCGATACCATGTACGACCTACCCTCGTTGCGCAATGTGCAAAAGGTGGTGGTCGATGAGCAGGTGATTGAAGGCAACAATAAGCCTTACATAGTCCATCGAACCGAGGAAACTCGTTTGGTGGCTCCGGTTGAGGAACAGCGGCGCCCGACGGGTTCGGATCATCTTTGAGTCATGGTGAATCCGGATCCGCCTTGAAACTCATCGCAGGCGGCCGCATGTACTTTGTCCGTGGTTTTGAAGTACCTGCCACAACCAAAAGGCTAGCCTCGTGAGCGACGAACCCGTTATCGATGTTCCAACCGTAGTACCCGCTCAGGAAGGCATGCCCGTGCTGCCGCTGCGCGATGTGGTGGTATACCCCCACATGGTGATCCCGCTGTTCGTGGGCCGGGAAAAATCCATCGTCGCACTTGATTTGGCCATGAAGGCCGACAAGCGGATCCTCTTGGTCGCGCAAAAGCAGGCGGACATCGACGATCCGAAGGGCGAGGATCTATATCGGGTCGGAACGGTTGCAACCATCCTTCAGCTTCTGAAACTCCCCGATGGCACGGTCAAGGTATTGGTCGAGGGCGTCGATCGCGCCAGCATCGAGAAGCTCATCGAGGGCGAGTTCTTCTCCGCCGAGGTGACCGCCATGCCCGACATCGAGCGCTACGAAGAGCGCGAGATGGACGTGCTCACGCGCTCGGTGATCACGCAGTTCGAGCAATATGTCAAGCTCAACAAGAAAGTGCCGCCGGAAATCCTGACCTCTTTGGCGGGAATCGAGCAAGCCGGCCGGTTGGCGGATACGGTCGCGGCGCACATGTCGTTGAAGCTCTCGGAGAAGCAGAAGGTTCTGGAGATCGCCGACGTGCGCAAACGTCTGGAGCACATGCTGGCGGTCATCGAGGGCGAGATGGACGTGCTGCAGATCGAGAAGCGTATCCGCGGCCGCGTCAAGCAGCAGATGGAGAAAAGCCAGCGCGAGTACTACTTGAATGAGCAGATGAAGGCCATTCAGAAGGAACTCGGCGAACTGGACGATGCGCCGAATGAAATCGGCGAACTCGAAAAGCGCATCAAAGCGGCGGGAATGCCCAAAGAGGCGCGCGAAAAAGCGAATTCCGAACTGGCCAAGCTCAAGCTCATGTCGCCGATGTCGGCCGAAGCCACCGTGGTGCGCAATTACATCGATTGGCTGGTGAAGTCGCCGTGGAAGAAGCGCAGCAAGGTGCATCTGGACATCAGCGCCGCGGAAAAGGTGCTGGAAGCCGACCATTACGGCTTGGACAAGGTCAAAGAACGGATCGTCGAGTATCTGGCCGTGCAGCAACGGGTGAAAAACCTGCGCGGGCCGATCCTGTGCTTGGTGGGGCCGCCGGGCGTCGGCAAGACCTCCCTGGGCCAAAGCGTCGCTCGCGCCACGCACCGTAAATTCGTGCGCATGTCCTTGGGCGGCGTGCGCGACGAGGCGGAGATCCGCGGCCATCGCCGTACCTACATCGGTTCGATGCCCGGCAAGATCATTCAGAACCTCGCCAAGTGCGGCGTGCGCAATCCTTTGTTCTTGCTCGATGAGGTCGACAAGATGTCGACGGATTTCCGCGGCGATCCGTCCTCGGCGTTGCTGGAAGTGCTCGATCCGGAACAGAACAGCACTTTCAACGATCATTATCTCGAGGTGGATTTCGACCTGTCGGAGGTGATGTTCGTTTGCACGGCCAATAGCCTGAACATCCCCCCGCCGCTTTTGGATCGCATGGAAGTGATCCGCATTCCCGGTTATACGGAGGACGAAAAGAGCAACATCGCGCGCCGTTACTTGTTGCCGAAGCAGATCAAGCAGAACGGTTTGAAGCCCGACGAGTTGACGGTCGCGGATCTGGCCATCCAGGACATGATCCGCTTCTACACTCGAGAGGCCGGGGTCCGGAACCTCGAGCGCGAGCTATCCAAGATCGGGCGCAAGGCGGTCAAGCATCTGCTGCTGAAGCCGAGCGACAAGTCAGTGTCGATCACCTCCAAGAATCTCGATGCCTATCTGGGCGTGCGCCGCTTCCGCTACGGCAAGGCGGAGGAGAGCAATCGGGTGGGCCAGGTGACGGGACTTGCGTGGACGGAAGTGGGCGGCGAGTTGTTGACCATCGAGGCCGCCGTGGTCGCCGGCAAGGGCAAGTTGACGCATACCGGCCAGCTCGGCGAGGTCATGCAGGAGTCCATCCAGGCGGCAATGACGGTGGTGCGCAGCCGCTCGACCCTGCTCGGCCTCGACGTGGATTTCTATCAGAAGGCCGACGTGCACATTCACGTGCCGGAAGGCGCGACACCGAAGGACGGCCCGAGCGCGGGCATCGGCATGTGCACATCGCTGATTTCGGCCCTCACCAAGATCCCGGTGCGCTCGGATGTGGCCATGACGGGTGAGATCACGCTGCGCGGCGAAGTGTTGCCGATCGGCGGATTGAAGGAGAAATTGCTGGCGGCACACCGCGGCGGCATTACCACCGTCTTGATCCCGGATGAAAACACCAAGGACCTTGCGGAAATTCCCGACAATATCAAGGAAAAACTCGATATCCGTTCGGTGAAATGGATCGACGAAGTACTGCAGGTCGCCCTCACGCACATGCCGGTGCCGTTACCGGCCGTCGAACCGAAACCGCCGGAGGCCATCGTCGGGGAGAAGCGGCGCCGCCGGCCGGTGCGCGTCAAGAGCCAGGTCAGGCCCCATTAGGCGAGCCGATTCGCGTGGTTTTGCCGCTCGCGGAGCGAGCGCCTAACGGACGGAGTCGTCTCGACCCCGTTGAAGGTTGCGCGAAGCGCATGGAAACCGTAGACTTTCGCGCCTCTTCCAGGGGGGTGCTTAGCTCAGCTGGTAGAGCATCGCCTTTACACGGCGAGGGTCGGGGGTTCGATCCCCTCAGCACCCACCAACATGCGGAGTGGTAGTTCAGCTGGTTAGAATACCGGCCTGTCACGCCGGGGGTCGCGGGTTCGAGTCCCGTCCACTCCGCCATTTCCTAGGACTTTGCGCGCGTGCCGGTAGGCCGCGCCGCGGGCGTGAGTCGAGAGGGCGTTACGAGAAGGGTCAATGCTGCAGACTATTCACGACAAAATTACGGGTTGGGTCGCGTATGTGATCTTGGGCGCGATCGCGCTGGTGTTCGTGCTCTGGGGAATCAATTGGACCCTGGGCGCGCCCAACTACGCCGCCAAGGTCAACGGTACCGAGATCCCGGTCAACGCGGTGCGCGAGACGTACCAGCGGCAGCTGGCGCAAATGGAACGCCAGTCGAACGGCACTCTGGACGAGGCAACCCGTAACGAGATCAAGAAGAGGGTGCTCGACGACTATGTGAACAACGAGGCCCTTGTCACGCGCGCAGACGCGCTCGGCTATCGCGTAAGCGATGCGGAACTTCTCAAGGCCATGTCGCAGATTCCGGCGTTCCAAGTGGACGGCAAGTTCGACCAGGCGCACGCCGTGGCGGTGCTCAAGGCGCAGGGCCGATCGGTCGCCGAAATCGAGGCGCTATTTCGACGCGACGTGAAGCTCAGGCAGCTCGACTCGGCGCTCACCTTATCGAGCTTTGCGACATCGGCTGAATTGAAGCAAGTGCGCGCGCTCACCCGGCAGCAGCGCGAACTCGCCTGGATTACGGTGCCGGCAGCGCGCTACGCGGCGGCAGCGACGCCGGATGAGGCCGCCATCAAGACCTATTACGACGCGCACAAGTCAGATTACCTCACCCCCGAAACAGTGAATCTGCGCTACGTGGAAATCAGTCTGGCGGAACTCGCCGCGAAGGTCAGCGTCGACGATGCGCAGCTGAAGGCTTATTTCGAAGAGCAGAAGGCCAAGACGCCTGAGCGCTATGCGTCGGCGGAGCAAAGGCGCGTGCGCCATATTCTGCTTGCGGTAACTGATCCCAAGAACGACGCTGCCGTCAAGCTCAAAGCCGAGGCGATACTGAAGCGCGCCGAAGCGGGCGAGGATTTCTCGACATTGGCCAAGGAGTTCTCGCAAGACCCAGGATCCGCTCAACAGGGAGGGGACCTCGGCTGGTCGGAGCGCAAAGTGTGGGTGGCGCCGTTCGCCGATGCCGCGTTCAGCATGAAGGAAGGCGAGATCCGCGGGCCCGTGAAGACTCAATTCGGCTACCACATATTGAAGCTGGACGGCATTCAGCCGGCGTCCGTCAAAACCTTTGAACAGAGCAAGACCGATCTGGAAGCCGAGTACCGGCGCAACGAGGCCGAGCGGCTGTTCAATAGTGAGCAGGACGAGCTGGCCGACGCGGCGCTGCAAAACGCCACCGACATCGATGTGGTGGCCCGCAAGGCCGGACTGACCGTGAAGCAGATTGCCGATTTCAGCCGCACCGGCGGCGGCGGCGATTTGGGCAAAACCGCGGCGGTCATCGAAGCTGCCTTCAGTCCGGACGTGCTGGACGGGCATTTGAGTTCGATCGTCGAGGTGGAAAAAGGACGCGGCGTGGTGTTGCGCGCCACCGATCATAAGCTGCCGCAGCAAAAGCCGCTCGAGACGGTGCGTGCCGAGGTGATTGCCGCCTGGAAGAAGCAGCGCGGTACCGAGTTGGCCGACGCAGCGGCCGCAGAGGCCGCGAAGCGTCTCGCGGCGGGCGAGTCCTGGGATAGCGTCGCCAAGAGCTTGGGCTCAAGCGCCCAGCCGCCGAAATATGTTGGACGGGCGGATCAATCGGTACCGCTCGACATCCGCATGTCGGCCTTCGATGCGCCGAAACCCGAATCAAAGCCGATCTATCGGGATGTGATGCTCGGTAACGGCGATGCGGCGGTCTATTCCTTGAGCGCCGTGCGCGAGGATCCCAGCGGCGATCCGCGACAGCAGGAAGCGGCTTTACGTCGACAGTATGCCGCGCAGGTCGCATCCGCCGAGGCACAGAGCTATGCGTCGGCGGCGCGCGCCGATGCTGAGGTGACGCTCAATCCGCAGGCAATCGACTAGTTGAGCGATTTACTGCATCAGTTCTCCGACTGGTATCTATCGGTACTCAGTCAGGGGGGCTACTGGCTGATTGCCGGGCTGATGGCGCTGGAAAGCACCTTCGTGCCCCTTCCCAGCGAAGCCATTATTCCGCCTGCCGCCTATCTGGCGCACACCCAGGGTCATTATTCCGTTCTCGGCGTGATCCTCGCGGGCACAGCCGGCTCATGGATCGGCGCGTCGCTGATGTACTGGGCGGCCCGAGGCCTGGGTCGTCCATTCATCATGCGGTTTGGGCCCTACGTGGGTCTTGCGGCGGCAAAAATCGACATTGCCGAGCATTGGTCGGCGCGATTTGGGTGGATGGGGGTATTTTTTTCCCGGCTCTTGCCCGTGATTCGCCACCTCATCGGGATTCCGGCCGGCATTTTGGCCATGGACTTTCGATGGTATGCCGCGGCCACCCTGATCGGGTCCCTTCTGTGGTGCTCGGTGCTGGCCTCGTTGGGGGTCGCGGTCGGTAGCCACCCCGAACTGCTGGCGGGCTCGCTGCGCCGGTTCTCCGTCTTGGTGCTGGCCGTGGCGGTGGTTTTGTCGGCGTTGTACGCCTTTATCGTCAAGCGATTCTCGGATCGCCGCTAGGCCTGTCGGCTACGTCGCGGTGCGGCCGGCGACCGGCAGCTTGGTGAATATCGCCGCGGTGGCCGCGTTGATCTTCGCCTCGGCGTTCGGCCCCGTTAGGTCCGAAACACTCTGGCTCGCCGCGGCATGCCAAATCGGCTTCCGCGACTTCGCATCGAACAGATCCACGGTGATGCGTGTTTCGTTGCTCACCCACGGCCCGTCGTAGCCCCAAGCGCCGCCGAATCCGCGTCGGCCCCAACCATACCCCCAGCCCACCCCAAAGCCGCCATAGTAGTCGTTGATGACTTGCCGCGATCCCATGGCATAGCCGACCATGCAATCCGCCGCCGTGCGATCGGCAGCTCGCTCAATGCCTTTGGCGGCGAGATTGGATTCAATGGCGGTCCGCAGGCGATCCGAATTCAGGGGATTACCAAAAGCCGCGGGCTCGTCCGCATTGGCCATGTGCTCCTGCGCAAAGGCGTAGGTATGGCAGCTTGCCACCGACAGGCTCGGGT
The DNA here is from genome assembly GCA_003132425.1 of Gammaproteobacteria bacterium. Lineage (GTDB taxonomy): Bacteria > Pseudomonadota > Gammaproteobacteria > Steroidobacterales > Steroidobacteraceae > Bog-1198. The sequence goes on from PKXS01000129.1 coordinate 22,912, forward strand.
TGTAGTCCGTCGTGACTGGTATGGTGGTGCAGGCCCCGAGGACGACGACAGCGGCGCTTGCGGCCACTGTGCGGACGAAAGTTCGAGTTAACATAAGCTGCTCCCTACACGATCCACCGCTACGAGCACGACGCTTAAGCTTACCCCAACGTTCGAGCGCTGCATCGGTTGACAGGGCCGATGCCGGACTTACGCCCCGTCTGCGTCGGCCGGGAAACTCATACCCACCGAATGGTAGCCGCCGTCGACATACAGCACCTCACCGGTGATGCCGGCGGCCAGATCGGAACAGAGAAATGCAGCCGCGTTGCCGACGTCCTCGATCGTGACATTGCGTTTGATCGGCGCGGCGGCGGCGACGTGCGCCAGCATCTTGCGCAGTCCCGGTATTCCGGCGGCAGAGAGCGTCTTGATCGGTCCCGCCGAGACGGCGTTGACTCGCACGCCATGCGTGCCGAGATCGGCAGCCAGGAAGCGGACATTGGCTTCCAAACTTGCCTTGGCAAGGCCCATGACGTTATAGCCCGGGATGGAGCGCACCGCGCCGAGATAGCTCAACGAAACAATCGAGCCTGCCCGATCCCGCATGAACGGCAGCGACTCTCGCGCCAGCGCGGTCAGGCTGTAGCTCGAAATATCGTGCGCCACGCGAAATCCTTCGCGCGTAGTGGCATCGATGAAGCTGCCGGTGAGCGCCTCCCGCGGCGCAAACGCAACCGCGTGCACCAAGATGTCGAATGAATCCCAATGAGACCGCAGGTGTGCGAAGCCGCGCGCGATGTCCTCATCGCCGGCGACATCCATCACGAAGGTAATGTCGGAGCCCAGCTGCTTGGCAAGCGGCGCAACCCGATCGGCCATGCGTTCGATGTGCGAGAACGCCAGCGCAGCGCCCTCCCGATGCATGGCTTGAGCGATCCCCCAAGCGATGGAACGGTCAGTGGCGAGACCGACGATCAGCGCGCGCTTGCCGCTCAAAAACCCCATGTGCGCTCCTCTATCCCTGTTGACGGCCGGACTCGACGTACATCACCAGGCGCTGGCCGGCTTTGATTTGGTGACGCCTGTTCAGGCCATTCCAGCTCTTGAGTTGGGTGACTGAGATTTCGAATTGGCGCGAAATGCTGAAGACGGTGTCGCCGCTGCGCACCGTATACAGAACGCGGCGGCCGGTATGGCTCTGCTCTTCGCGATAGCGCCGGATGCTGGCCTTGATGATCAATCGTTGTCCCTTCACCAAGGCATCGCCCGGATCCATGTTGTTCAGGCGGGCCAGAGTGCTCAGCGGCATGCCATGCCGCCGTGCGATGCTGCTCAGCGTCTCGCCCGAGCGAACGCGGTAAACTATTTGACGCTGCCTGCGTCCGCCGAAGTCGGTCGCCGGACGGTCAAAGCGCGCGGCCGCCAGCAGCACCTTGTCGGGCAGTTGACCGCTGATCTGCGGAATCTTGAGCGATTGGCCGGCCGTCACGTGCGAGCCTTTCAGATCGTTCAACTTCGAGATGACTGCGACCGAGGTGCCGTATTGCTTGGCAATCATCGGCAGAGTCTCGCGACGCGCCACCTCGTGAGTGACGAACAGCACGCGATCGTCGGGGGACAGTGTTTTCAGCGCAGCCTCGAAGGCATCGGCATTGTCGATCGGCACCAACATGCGATGCGGACCGTCCGGATCCGTCGCCCACCGGTTGAAGCCCGGATTGAGCGCGACGAGATCGTCGTAGCTGGTGCCCGCCAGTTGCGCGGCGATTTTCAAGTCGATTTGCGAGTCGGTATCGATGACCGCGAAATAGGGTTCGTTGGGGATGGCCGTGAATCCAATGCCATAGCGTTCCGGCTCGGCCATCAGGCGCTTCAGTGCGAGCAGCTTCGGCACATAGGCGCGAGTCTCGGCGGGGAGTTTCAAATGCCAGAAATCAACCGGCTTTCCTTCGGCGCGATTATGATCGATGGCGCGCTGCACGGACGCCTCGCCGACGTTGTACGCCGCAATCGCCAATAACCAATCGCCATCGAACTGATCGTGCAGCGCCTGCAGGTAGTCCAGAGCGGCGCGCGTCGATTCGATGACGTCACGCCTGCCGTCGTACCACCAATCCTGCTTCAAACCGAAACGCACGCCGGTGCCGGGAATGAATTGCCACAGACCCGCGGCATGGCTGACGGAAAAAGCAAAGGGTTCATAGGCTGATTCCACCACCGGCAGCAGCGCGAATTCCGTCGGCATGCCGCGCGCCTCGACTTCCGTGATGACGTGGTACAGGTAGCGCTGGCCGCGCTGGAATACCCGCTCGAGGTAGTCGGGGTTATGCTCCAGCCAGATGAGCTGTTGATCGATCGCCGGCTCCTGGACTTCGTCGAGCGCAAATCCGGCGCGCAAGCGATCGAACAAATCGTCGTAGTCCTCGCCGTTGTGGTGCTGCCATTCACGCGGCATCATCAGCGAGGGGGGTGAGGCTGTGGCGCTGGAGGTATCGGCCGGCGGACCCGCGGGCGTCGCGGGCAGCACAATGGGTTCCCGCGCGGCCGGAGCCGTCGGCTGGTGGGCGCAGGCGCTCAGCAGCAACACACAGGCCGCGAGCGATCGTAGCCGCATCGGGAATGATCCAACGCCGAAGTGATCCGTCATCGATACTGATCCTTCCAGGCCCGCAGCACGGCGAACACCCGCGCCTGCTCCGTCAGCGCCTCGCCCGCGTGCGCCTCGGCGGCCGCGCGAACCGCCGGGTCATCGCAACGCAGGAACGGATTGACGCGAATCTCCAGCGCAATGTTCGAGGGTAGGCTCGGCGAATCGGCGGCGCGAACCTTATCGACCACAGCGCGATAGTCGAGCGCCGCGACATTAGTGGGATCCACGGCCAATGCAAAGCGCAAGTTGGCCGCCGTGTATTCGTGCCCGCAGAACACGAGTGTTTCCGGCGGCAAGCCGCGCAGACGATTCAACGAAGCGTTCATTTGCTCAGGCGTACCCTCGAACATCCGGCCGCAGCCGGCACTGAATAGCGTGTCGCCGCAAAACAGCGACCCATGACCCCAAAAGGCAATGTGGCTCAAGGTATGCCCCGGCACGTGCAAAGTCTCGAAGGCAAGTCCCAAGTCCGGCAATTCGCAGCGTTCCCCATCGTGGACGGTGCGGGTGCGCCGCGGAATCCGGGGATCGTCCGGCCCGATCACGGGGACTGGTGTCTCATGGAGCAACGCCGCCACTCCGCCGATATGATCGGGGTGATGGTGAGTGAGCAAAATGGCGGCTAAACTTGAGCCGCTGCGCCGCAACTCCGCCATCACGGGTCCGGCATCGCCGGGGTCGACCACGACCACCCGGTCCGGATCTCGAGGCGACTCGATTACCCAGATGTAATTATCGGAGAATGCGCGCACCGGGCGCACGTTCGGAGGGGTTGCATTGAATGACATTTTGCGGCGTATTTAACCTGTAACATTGGAACTTCGCTAGCTTTTTGATCAAGGAGCAACGGTTGGAATCGACGCGCGACACGGCGACCGGCGACTGGTTCGAGGGTCCCTTGGGGGCCCGCGTGCTGCGCGAGGAGGGCGCGCTTGCGCACCTCGCCCTGGATGATGTATTCGGCTTTGAACTGCTGCAGGTCGGCGCGTGGGGCCCCGCCCGGCACTTGCTCGAGGGCGCGCGCACGCAGCACGTCACACTGGTTGCTCAAGATGCCAAAGCGGGGGTCACGCTGCGCGCGCCGCTCGATTCGCTGCCGTTTCCCTGCGATTCGGTTGACGCAATTTTCTTGCCGCATACGCTGGAACTGGTCGAAGACCCCTACGCGGTGCTGCGCGAGGCCGAGCGCGTGCTCTGCGCGGAGGGTTGTTTGATGATTTGCGGCTTCAATCCTTTCAGCGGCTGGGGAGCGCGGCGGCTGTTCGCGCGGCATTTCGGCCGACCGGCATTTCCGCCGCAGACCCGGCGCATGCTGTCGGAGCGGCGCCTTCGCGATTGGGTGGCGCTGCTCGGCTTCGATGTCGAGAGCGTTTACGGCTACCTCGGCTTGTTGCCGATGATNNGCGCCGCCTTGACGGCCGGCGCATACTTGCTCAAGGCACGCAAACGTGTGCAGACCGTGACTCTGGTGCGGCCGAAGCGGCGTTCCCGGCAGCGCGTACTGGTGGGGGCCGTGGAGCCGACATCCAAGCTGGGCCCATGACGATGGGGGCCATAGCCGAGGTTGAGATTTACACCGACGGCGCGT